>NZ_JAKRFW010000041.1:0-68636 GCF_022347905.1 Pseudoalteromonas sp. Of11M-6
CTGCTTTGCTTTTCAGCGTAGCGCCCCGTGTCAGTGGGGTCGCATTATAGGGCGATCCGATTTTAGTGCAACCCTTTTTTTAAAGAAAATTGCGAAAAACAGATCGTTTGGATAGAAATCACTCTAAGACAGTTGTTTTTGCATGTTTTACAAACAAAAAGAGCGCTAAATGCGCTCTATTTTTAATTCCCAACCGAATTTTGATAGGTAAGCTGCTTCTTGAATGAGCTCCGCTAACATCAACGGATGAAGGGATAGCCAAGGATTGGGCATTTGCATAGTCAGGGACTTATTCTCTTTATTGTTGGCTTGCACTGTTACTTTAGGTAGAACATCGTCTTTTCTACGCATAGATAACAAAACACCAAGTCGAACTACGACGCATAACAACTTAGCGTATCCAAAGTGACAACCTAATCGATCAAAATCTTTGGCAACAAGGTCAGCTCTATGATTTTTAACGATAGCAACGATAATATCTTTTTGCGCTTTGCTATATCCAGGCATTGAAGTATTCGCCAATATATAGCCGCTGTGTCTATGGTACTGTTTATAGTCAATCAGCAAGCCTACTTCATGAAGAGATGCGATTGCCTTTGCCAAGTGAAGACTCGCTTGTTCATCGAGACTCCAGCTTGATGACACTTGGGCGATAATATCAGACACCACTTCGTATACTCGCAGCGCCTGCTCGGTATCAACATGATAACGCTGAGTGAAACCATCCAATGTGCGCTGACAGATATCGACAGCCTGAAAATCAGGGATCATACTATAAAGTACACCCTCACGAAGTGCGCCACCGGCAAGACCCATAGATTGAATATCCAATGACTTGAATAGTGCAATCAAAATTGCAAGGCCCGATACAAAGACTAAGCGGCGTTCTTCAATTAGCCCAGGTAAAGTTAGCGCAGCCACCGTTTCACATTCAATTGCTTTAAGCTTTACTTCTTCCAACTTGCTCAGAGTCAGTTGTTCATTCTCGCCCATCGCAGCGAAAATTTCCTGAATGGCTTGAACAGTACCTGACGCACCAATGGCTAACTCCCAGCCAAGCTTTTTATATTTGGCTTGAATAGGCTGGATAACCTGTTTTGCAGCCAGCTCTGCAGCGTCAAAGTTTTTCAGACTTAATAGGCCATCGCTGAAATATCTATCAAGATAAGTCACACAACCCATATTTAAACTTTTATACAGTAAGGCATCAAAGCCTTTTCCGATCACAACTTCGGTACTCGCGCCGCCAATATCAATAACGAGTTGCTTACCTTGACAGGCGGATGTGTGAGCGACACCTTTATAAATCGTTTTAGCTTCCACTTCTCCACTGATCACATTTACCTGATGATTAAGGATCTGCTCCGCTTTTTCGATAAATGTGTGAGCGTTAATAGCCAAACGCAATGTCGCAGTCGCTACAATACTGACATTTTGCTTGGGGATATCTTGTAAGCGCTCAGCAAACAAAGCAAGGCATTCCCATCCTCTTTGCATCGCCTCAAGCGACAATTCATTTTGGTCATTAAGCCCAGATGCCAGCCGCACCTTCCTTTTCACACGGCCGATTGTGTGAATACCGCCTGCCATATGTTTCGCTATCAACATATGAAAGCTGTTAGAACCTAAGTCTATTACAGCGTAAATATCTTCCTTCGAAGCAGTCTTTGCCACTTTTCAAACCTCAACAAATCGCATTAAGCGCTTACTACTTTACTATCCAAGTTTATTTGGATTGTGGTTTTCTATAGCCACCAGTTCGGCGACCGCCACCACGTTGCTTGTTACCACTATTACCATGGCCTGAATGACGACGTTTATTTACTTGAGGCGCACGCAAGTCAGTTAATAGTGCTGTTTTATCATAATGAGAAACAGGAATTGCATGTTCTATGTATTCTTCTATCTCATGTAAATTGTAGGCATATTGCTCGCACGCGAAACTAATCGCATGCCCAGATGCACCAGCTCGACCCGTACGACCAATGCGGTGAACATAGTCTTCTCTGTCATCCGGCAAGTCAAAGTTGAACACATGACTTACTTCAGGAATATGTAAACCACGTGCTGCAACATCAGTCGCAACCAGCAAGTCAACATCACCACGCGTAAACTGCGCTAATATCGATTGGCGTTTCTTTTGGTTCACATCGCCAGTAAGCAAACCAGCACGGTGACCATCCGCTTTCAGCCATGCATATACGTTTTCGCAGCTGTGCTTAGTATTAGCAAAAATGATTGCCTTCTCGGGCCACTCTTCCTCAATCAAAGTAAGCAGTAAAGGTATTTTGTCCTCTGTTGACGGGTGAAATAGCTCTTCTTGAATACGCTTGCCCGTTTTAACATCTGGCTCAATTTGCACATGAATAGGATTGGTCATGTGTTCGAATGCTAACTCTTGCACTCTGTATGACAGTGTTGCAGAGAATAATAGATTTAATCGCTCTTCACGACCTGGCATGCGATTAAACAAATAACGAATGTCTTTGATAAAACCTAAATCAAACATTCGGTCTGCTTCATCTAGCACAACCACTTCGATATCATTGAGGTTATAAGCACCCTGCTTATAAAAATCGATTAAACGCCCAGTCGTTCCGATTAGTATATCCGCACCTTTTTCCAGTTGAGCCCGTTGTTTTTCGTAATCTTCGCCACCATATACAAGGGCAAGCTTAAGATCACAACGTGGCGCAATGACTTGCGCGTCCTTATGTATTTGGATAGCCAACTCTCGAGTCGGTGCCATAATAATTGCACGAGGTTGCGTTTTTTTATCCTTTTTAGTCTGCAATAGGCGATGACAGGTCGCGGTCAAAAACGCAAGGGTTTTGCCCGTACCAGTTTGTGCCTGACCCGCGATATCGCGGCCTTCACAGATGTAAGGTATACACTTTGCTTGGATTGGCGTACAAAATTCGAAGCCATTTTCCTGTAAACCGGCGACCACTTCCGGCGCTAAAGCAAAGTCGTTGAATGTTTTATTGGTCAAATGTGTCTTAGTCATAGCAATAAAGCATAACGTTTAAACTTGCAATAAGAAACAAGAGTGTTTAAATACGCATTAAATATTTCGCCTAATTCTAACGGAGAGCGTAATGAGCGACAAAATTATCCAACTAACTGATGACAGCTTTGAAGCTGACGTAATCAAATCTGACAAGCCTGTACTAGTAGATTTCTGGGCAGAATGGTGTGGCCCTTGTAAGATGATTGCGCCTATCCTTGATGAAGTTGCAGAATCACACGGTGACCGCGTTGCGATCGGCAAACTGAATATTGACCAAAATGCTGGAACTCCACCTAAGTACGGTATCCGTGGTATTCCAACACTATTACTGTTTAAAGATGGTGCAGTAGCAGCAACCAAAGTTGGTGCTCTATCTAAGACTCAACTTGTTGAGTTCCTAGAAAACAACCTGTAATTCAGGCTGTTACATACTCTGCGGCATCACTGCCGCAGTTGTAGACCTGATCTATATCATTTTTAATAGAATAAAATTTGTATAAACACTGGACGACCTGACGCCTAGCTGCTAACTTATAAAGCCACAAACCTTTAAGCTTTATCAAATCAACCTCTCTCGTGAAACTAACGAGAATGACAACTGTAATAAAGAACCCACCAATATGCATTTACGCGAATTAAAAGACAAGTCAATCAATGAACTTGTAAAACTTGCTGAGTCCATGGGACTTGAAAACGTAGCTCGTTTAAGAAAACAAGATATTATCTTTGCTATTTTGAAAGCGCACGCGAAAAGCGGCGAGAATATATACGGCGGCGGTGTTTTAGAAATTTTACAAGATGGCTTCGGCTTTTTACGTTCTTCAGAAGCATCTTACCTAGCTGGCCCTGATGATATTTATGTTTCTCCGAGCCAGATTAGACGTTTCAGCCTGCGTACCGGTGATACCATCAGTGGTTTAATCAGACCACCAAAAGATGGCGAAAGATACTTTGCATTATTGAAAGTTAATGAAGTTAACTTCGATAAGCCTGAAAACTCTCGTACCAAAATCCTATTCGAAAACCTAACGCCTATTCATGCTAATGAGCGTATGGTAATGGAGCGAGGTAACGGTAGTACAGAAGATATTACCGCTCGAGTATTAGACCTTGCTTCTCCAATTGGTAAAGGTCAGCGTGCACTTATCGTTGCACCACCAAAAGCGGGTAAGACAATGTTGCTTCAAAACATTGCTCAGTCCATCACATACAACAACCCAGATGCAACATTGATGGTACTACTAATCGATGAACGTCCGGAAGAAGTAACTGAGATGCAGCGTCTTGTTCAAGGTGAAGTAATTGCTTCTACGTTTGACGAACCTGCCAACCGCCACGTTCAAGTAGCAGAAATGGTAATCGAAAAAGCAAAGCGCTTAGTTGAGCATAAGAAGGATGTTATTATTCTACTTGACTCAATCACACGTCTTGCTCGAGCATACAACACGGTTATTCCTTCCTCAGGTAAAGTATTAACTGGTGGTGTTGATGCCAATGCACTTCACAAACCTAAGCGCTTCTTTGGTGCTGCACGTAATGTTGAGGAAGGCGGAAGCTTAACCATCATCGCAACGGCACTTATCGATACCGGCTCTAAGATGGATGAAGTTATCTACGAAGAGTTTAAAGGTACGGGTAACATGGAACTACACCTAAACCGTAAGATTGCGGAAAAACGTGTATTCCCAGCTATCGACTTCAACCGCTCTGGTACTCGTCGTGAAGAACTACTAACGAAGACTGATGAGCTTCAAAAGATGTGGATCTTGCGCAAGATTGTGCATGAAATGAGTGAGATCGATGCCATGGAATTCCTTATTGACAAGCTTTCCATGAGCAAAACAAACGATGAGTTTTTCGACTCAATGCGTCGTAAGTAAGTAGACTCTGAGTCTAATTATTGAAAAGCCAGCTTATACTGGCTTTTTGCGTTTCAGGTTCGCCAACTACCTGTTTTTGTTCTATACCTTACCTAGTGAATTTAAACCAAGTTTGAATAATGAACCTAGGGATATAGAATGAAGCCGAGTCGTATTATTGCCGCTGTCACACTGTTTAATCTGGCTTCGGTAACACTCGCAATCACCTTGCTATCTTCTGATACAGCCAAAATAGCTGTTGCTCTCGGAGCTCTAGCACTGGGGGCGCTCTTCCAGCTTTTATGCTTTAAGAAAACCTCTTCCGCTGAAAAGCATATGGAACATCTCGTTCGCAACTTTATCAACGACAATGGTGTCGACCTAACGTATCGCTTTAACGAACAAGATAAAAATATTTCTAAGTCCTGCCTACTAATGAATGATTGCTTCGCCGTTATAGAACATATAATTAGTGAAGTATACGCATCTTCTTCTCGACTTCACCCAATGGCAGATAGTTTAAGAGATACCTACGCATCCATGACGCAAAAAGCGACGCTACAACATACTCACGGAGAATACTTAGCCACCTCGATACAGTCTATGTTAGAGATTTCCGCGCGTTTAGATACTAGCTTAGAGCAGATCTACGCATCTGTAGAAAACGCTACAACGGCAGTGAAGCAGACCAGATTAGATACTGACAAAAGCCAAAAAAGCCTGCTAACTCTTGCAGATAACATCAAAAAAACCAATGAACAAATAGAGTTGCTCAAAACAGACAGCAACGAAATTAGCTCAGTGCTTGAAGTTATTAATGCTATTGCAGAGCAGACCAATTTACTTGCGCTAAACGCTGCGATTGAAGCAGCACGAGCTGGCGAGCTAGGCAGAGGCTTTGCCGTCGTTGCTGATGAAGTTCGTAATTTAGCGGCAAGAACAAGCCAATCTACAAAAGAAGTAAGTCTGGTTATCAGAAAAATTCAATCCGGTACAGATTCTGTTTACGCACTCATGCAAGCAGCACTAGAGGAAACAGATAACACGGTAAAATTAAGCGAAGCCTCTACAAAAGAGGTTGATGAAATAGAAAACGCGATGCTCTCCATCAACCAAATGTCTCACGATATTCATCGACAAGTTGGAGAACAGAAGCAAGCCTCTGACGAAGCTCAAGAGAGCATAGAGTCAATGGTGCACCTGAATTCAGATGCACTTTCAAGTACAAGAATACAGGCTGTCTCCAATCGTGACCTCATAGCACTATCGCAAAGTATTCATTCCAAGTTATCCATGTTTAAGATTTCAGATTACACCCCGGAACTAGACACCAGAAAAGACAGTTCACGGGTATCAATCAGTAATATTGAGCAACCTGAAAACTCAAATGTGGGGAATGCTGATGGTATAGAACTATTTTAGGACGCTAAAGACTCTTTAGATTTTAGCTGATCGCACATCGCTAAGAACAAAGACTGAAACTGATCTTCATTTCCTTGCTTTAACACTTTTTCAAATTCTATGGCTATACTTGCCAGTTCGGGAAATTCAAACATAGATGCCGCCCCCGCCAACTTATGGCAAATAGCCTGAAGTGTGAGCAGCTCTTTATTTTGCCAAGCATCAATTAGTAAATAACGCTCTTGTTCAAAAGTACTTGCGAAGCTATCTCTTAAGTCCGATAAATCGATATTAAGCTCATATGCTTTGCCATGCTCAAAGTTCAAATGCGTATTCAGAACTCCCAGCAATTCATTTTTATTAATCGGCTTGCCAATATGTCCATTGAATCCAGAATCAATATATGATTTGACTTCCTCCATCAGTACATTAGCGGTTAGCGCGTATATCGGCCCAGAATAGCCAGCAGAACGAATAATCCTTAATGCTTCGACACCATCCATTCTTGGCATTTGAATGTCCATAAGCACCAAATCAGGAAAGTCACTAAGACACTGTTCAACCGCTCGAGCACCATTTTCGGCTACAATGACCGTCGCCCCCGTCCGCTCGATCATACGAGAGAATAATTGGCGGTTTTCAGGGTGATCCTCTACAACCAACACAGTACCTGATAACAAAGGTTGCTTTAGCTGAGGTTCTTGCGCTTCAGTGGCCGCGACATTGAGATACACAGTACAAGGTACATGAAAAGAGAAGATACTGCCTTTATCAATAATGCTTTGAACTTTTATTTCACCATTCATCATATGCGCAAGCTGGCTCGACAAACTTAATCCGAGCCCAGAGCCACCAAAGCGCCTTGTTATGCTGTTGTCAGCTTGTTGGAAATTATCAAAAATTCGGCCTATCTGCTGCTCAGTCATGCCAATACCTGTGTCCTTCACCACAAACTGTAAGCCATGGTGCGTTTCAGATACTTCTAATTCAATACGGCCTTTTTCGGTAAACTTTAGGGCATTACTTAGCAAGTTTATTAGTATTTGTTTTACTCGAATGTAATCTAAACGCACGTAAGCGTTAGCCCTGACCTGGTCACAAACGATAAACTCTAATTGCTTACTCTGGATATTTTGTTGAAACATATCGCATAAGTCCGCAAGTAAGCTGCTTACCGAAAACTCTGTTGATTCAAGCTCTAAGCGCTCAGCTTCGATTCGACTTAGGTCAAGAATATCATTGACGAGATCTCGTAAGTGTAACCCTTGATTATAGATAGTTCTGACTGAAGCTTGTGCCTGAGCATTTAAATCTTGTTCGACCAACAAGTCTTCTGCATGTCCCAGCACCGTAGTAAGTGGCGTTCTGATTTCATGGCTCATGTTTGCTAGAAATTGACTTTTCACTTGATTTGCCGCTTTTAACTCATCCGCTTTTTGCTGAAGCTCAGATGTTCTGAGTGCGACTTTTTGACTTAGCTCCAGTTTTGCTCTTTGCTCAACCTTACGTCGGTAAAGTGCGAAAGTTGTCAGTAAGGTTAATAGTGCAATGATAACACCCAACAATTGTAACTGGCTGCGCTGCTCTTCTTTCAGTAGCTGTAATTTTTGCTCTTGCTTGAGCACTTCAACTTCTCGAGAAAGCTCACTCGCTTCATACTTAGCACGATAATCATTGATTCGCTTAAGCACGTCATCATTCATTAAGCGCTTTTGCGCTTCCAGATTTTGCGAGTCATATTCTCTAGCTTGTTGTATATTACCTTGAGCAGCCTCAATTAGCGCTAGTAAACGTAGCGACATTCGCTCCTTCTTCTGCTCGTGCATCAATCGGCTGGCAGCTAAACTTTGCTCAGCATTCGCTAAGGCTTCTACAAGTCTGCCTTGTGCAAAAAATATTTGTGCTAATGTATATTGCGCCTCCATAACATTAGCGGGGTTTTGAGCCTTTTCAGCGTAATAAAGTGCAAAATTCGCCTCTTTTTCAGCAACGTCAAGCTGATCTAAGGAATAGCTAAGAAGTGCGAGGTTAACGTATTCGTACGATAAATGGCGAACATCATTTTGAGCTTCATAATACGTAATGGCGGCCTGATAAGAAGCTTTAGCCAATTCAGGCTTTTTCGTTTCCGTATACAGGACTCCAAGATCTGCATGAGCAAGCGCGACACCATATTCATCACCCAATTCATTAAAAGCTTTAAGCGCGGTATGTAGCATCTCCTCCGCTTTATCGTAGGCAGCTTGACGAATATAAACCCCTGAAATATTGAGTAGAATGTCAGCGTGATCTTGAGCATTGCCAAACTCCTGATAGAGCTCGTCCGCTTTTAAATAGTTTTGTAGTGCAAGATCTAAAGTAAAGTTTTTAAAGTAGGCCAACCCTAGGTTGCTGTGTAAGTTAGCCATTTCAATAGGGATATTACGCTGTTCAGCCAGCGCTAAAGCACGAGAGTAAAACTCTATTGCCTGTTGGTATTGACCGAGATAGAAATTACAGATCCCTTGTAGCTTAACAGCAGTAAAGTGGTTGTCAGTTAAGGGCTCTGACTGGGTGATTAATTCTAGCTGGCTAAGAAAAGCTAGTGCATCTTTAAACTGATTGTGACTATAAGCAGACTTACCAAGGCTAAACAAAATGTCCACTTTTTTCTCTTTTCCGAGCTTTTTCTCAGCGAGAAGTTCCTTGCCTAGAATTTGTTTTTGTTGCCAATTCGTAATCAGCTTCATTTCCGTAATGCGTTCAGTGAGTGAAGTATTACTCACTGCATATTCCGCATGAAAAGTAGTAGAGAGATAAAAACAACACGCAAACACAGATCTGGGCTTTAGTAGCCTCGATAAATTCATTGTTGCTCTCCATTGCTTATCATTTAGTCTGCGTGGTAGTGTGAAGATACACCAAGACTAAAGAGGCGACAATGTTCAATCCGCTTACAGATGTTATTTTTAAATTAATTTGTCAAAATCAATCTTTAAAAGTACACACTATTGCCGCCGCTCTGATGGAACAACAGCAACTACCTCACCTTGATGAAGATGAAAATAAAAATCTCTTCAAGCGCAACTTTCTGATCATGAATGCCCTGTACCAACTTCAGCAAGAAGTATTCGCTGAGGGTCAATACCTGCATGTTGAAGCGCTCAATGTTTATCTAGCTCCACGACTAGGTGAACATCAATTAGCATTAGATGATCCGCTCAGAAGCTACTATTTAGATTGGCAACACTATGAAACCAGCAGTGAAGAAGTGAGTGCTCTGTTGGATAACTTTTGGCAGCGCTTTGCATTCAATGGCGCTCGCCAGCGAATTAATATCAAGGCTGACGAATTAAACGCGATTAAAACACGCTGGCGACTGCCTAACGGATATGATCGCAGGATGTTAAGTCAATGTTGGAGAAAACTGGCCCTGACTCATCACCCAGATAAATCAGGTGATGAGGAGGCTTTCAAACGCTTAATGAACGAGTATGAGATACTTAAGCAGACCTTAAGCACGTAGGGCTTTATAGCGCTTATTTTTAATTTTGCTATTGTTAAGCTTTCGTAGTGCAGGCTTTACTGCCTCGCGTTTTACAGCCACGAAGGTTTGTACATCATATATATTGATTTTACCAATTTGTTTAAAGTTAATGCCCTCTTCACCTGTCAAGCTGCCGACGATATCTCCTTTGCGAAGCTTTTGTTGCTTTCCACCTTCAATCATGAGGGTCACCATATTCGACTTATAGGCTGGTTTTTCGAGCAGTGAATGGCCCGGCAACGTGCCATGTTTTAGCTCTTGACCATATATTTCCGCCAACTGTTTTATTTTGAAGGCTTCTTTTTCTCCATAAAGAGATACTGCGATACCTTTGTGCTCACCCCGGCCCGTACGACCAACACGGTGAATATGCGTCTGTGGCTCAAGCGCCAAATGATAGTTAACCACAAGCTCAACTTCCTCAACGTCGAGCCCTCGAGCGGCCACGTCAGTGGCAACCAAAATATTGGCACTCTTATTAGCAAAGGTGAGCAATGACCACTCACGCTCACCTTGATCTAAATCGCCATGTAACTCGACACAAGCAAGTCCGGTTTGGCGTAATTCTTCGAATAGTCGCTTAGTCTCAGCTTTGGTATTACAAAAAACGATACAGCTTTGCGGCTGGTGCTGCATTAACAGCACTCTCAGCGCGTTAAAGCGCATTTTATTGTTGTCTAACTTATAAAAGGTTTGCTTAATGCTGTGGTGTGCTTGTTCTTCTTTTGCTTCAACAAACTCTGGCTCACGCATATATTGCTTCGCCAGTTTCATGATCTTATCTGGGTAAGTCGCACTAAACATTAGTGTTTGTCGAACTTCAGGGACATACACTAAAATGCTTTCTAGCGTTTCAGTAAAGCCCATATCCAGCATCTGATCAGCTTCGTCGAATACCACAGTCTGCGTTTCAGTTAGCATGAGTGAGCCATTAAAAACATGCTCTTCAACTCGACCAGGTGTACCAACAACAATATGCGCACCGTGTTGCAACGCCCGTGTTTGAGGTTCAATTGGCGTTCCTCCGCAGAGTGTTTGCACTTTGACGTTACCAATTAAAGCCGCAATTTTTCTGATCTCTTGTGCGACTTGATCAGCCAACTCTCTCGTTGGACATAACACCAAAGCCTGAACCTCATTGCACTCGGGCTGCAACTTATTCAGCAGCGCAAGTGAAAACACCAGTGTTTTACCAGATCCAGTTTTCCCTTTCACGACTAAATCTCGTCCGGTCAGCGCCGGCGCTAAACTCACAGACTGTACTGCTGTTGGCACCATGTAGTTAAGATCTACAAGGCGCTGAGCAAGCGCTTGGTTTAGAGGTAATTGAGAAAATGAAGTGATCGACACAGTGCTTTCCTATTCGCTATCTTAATCGCGTATTTTATACCAAATGTGTAAATTCGCTAACCGCTTTACTCTATTATTCCAAGATAAAGCGCCCCTAGATTGTGGATGAATTATCCTCATCGCAATACACGGACTTACATCACAATTTATGCTTTAATCTCTCGGTAACTCCATTTTTACCAAGGATTATCATGAAGTTTAAATCACTATTGGCATTTGGTTTATTAAGCGCAGGTTTGAGTACAGCACTGCAAGCCGAAGAATTTACTACACAACAATTAGAACAAGTTAAACAAGTTAGAGAAGCCGCAAGCCACAGCAACCTAAGTTGGCAATTACTAGAATCCCTCACCACAGAAGTAGGCCCACGCTTACCGGGTACCGAAAATGATAAAAAAGCGGTAGCTTGGGCAAAGAAACAACTTGAGCAATTGGGCTTTGACAAAGTCTGGCTTGAGGAAGCGACCTTTCCTGAATGGCGCCGCTACCATGAGTCTGCAAAAATCCTGATACCGAGCGAACAACCGCTACACCTTACAGCGCTCGGTAACAGTGTCAGTACACCAAAAGATGGCTTAAGTGGCGAAGTAGTGTTGTTTGAAACTCTCGATGAGCTGATTGCTGCGCCAGACAACAGCTTAAAAGGTAAAATAGCTTTTATTAATTACCGCATGAACCGCGATATTGATGGTAATGGCTATGGACCGGCAGTAAGAGCTCGTAATAGCGGCGCCGTAGAAGCGGCTAAAAAAGGCGCTATCGCCTATATGATGCGCTCGGTCAGCACCAGCCACCACCGCTTCGCGCACACTGGCGGCAGTCACTATAAAGCGGGCGTGACAAAAATCCCGTCCACAGCAGTTGCCAACCCAGATGCGGATCAGCTAGCACGCCTTATCAACTCAGGTCATGCCGTTAAAGTCGCGCTAAATATTCAAACCGAGGACTTAGGTGAAGGAACCAGTTACAACGTCATCGGTGAATTCACGGGCACCGAATTTCCAGAGCAATATGTCTTAATTGGTGGTCACTTAGACTCTTGGGATCTGGGTACAGGTGCACTCGATGATGGTGCTGGTGTTGCATTAACGATGGCGGCAGCTAAGCATATTGCCGATGTAAAACGCCCTAAACGTAGTGTCCGCGTAGTCCTATTTGCAGCAGAAGAACTCGGTCTTTGGGGAGCAAAAGCTTATTTTAAAAAGCATCAGGCAGAATTAGACCGCATCGTAGCCGCATCCGAGTCCGATTTTGGTGCAGATGTAGTGTATGCGTTTGAATCAAACGTAAATGCAGCTTCCTTACCGGTTGTGCGTGAGATTGCAAAACAATTGGCGCCACTTGGCGTTACTTATATTGGCAAGAATAGCGCACATGGTGGTCCTGACTTAATTCCGCTGAAAAATGCTACATCAGCGCCAATCTTCGCTTTACACCAAGATGGAACCGATTATTTTGATTATCACCACACAGCTGATGACACGCTTGATAAAGTCGATCCAGAAAAACTAAAGCAAAATACCGCGGCATACGCCGTATTTGCCTTAATGGCAGCCGATGCCAAAACGAAAATGGCAGGGAAATAAAATCTTACACTTATGGGGACAAGTACACTTGTCCCCTACACTCAAGTTGCCTACCTTAGACATACCCACACCTAACTAATAGAATATGGAAATCAAAAGCGTATTTTTTTCCTTTTACGACACAATATTCAACTTCATCAGTAAATATAAAGTTGCCGTGTCGGCACTAATTGTGGTCACTATTGCATTTTACTTTTATAACCAGCATCAACAACAAATCGCTAGTTATCAAACATACTTAGCATCCCCACAAATCGATGACCTGATTATTTTTGACGCTGGCAAGAACACTGGGCAAGTTTATGATCCTGCTTTTCAGATATTACAAATTACTGAGCTGACAGATGACAACATTGAAGTGAAGGAAAGTGCCTACACTTATCGAACAATGCGTAACATCACCCGAGATATCCGTGTCAGCATGCTAATGACCGATCATTATTTTAAGCCACAAAGGCTGACGCTAGAAAAAGACAATCTATTAGACTTACTTGACGATGAAACCATAGTCTCCGTATACAGGCCTGTAGGGATCCATGTACTCGGCGGCGTTGTTAGACAAAGATTTAAAAAGCCGAAGCCACTATATAATGGACCTAAGATCTCTGCACAGAACCAAGAAGCAATTCACGCTTACAGCCAAGGAAACTTTGAAGAAGCAAAAACGGGATTTGCAGCAGCAGCTAAAACCGGCAACCCTTGGGCACAATATAACTATGGGACAATGCTTCGCGACGGTGAAGGCGGTGCAAAAGACATTAAAAAAGCGATCCACTGGCTTAAACTTGCCGCAGAGCAAGGTAATCATAAAGCACAGACAGCCCTGGCTAAGTTATGCCAAGACCACCCCTGTTAACTGTGACTTTGCTTGTGATACTGCACAGTCAAAACGTTTGCTTCAAACTCTTGTTGTGCCACCGGTTTAGAATGAAAGTAGCCTTGTGTCATATCACACAGTAAATTCTTTAAAAACATGCATTGTGCGGGGGTTTCAACCCCTTCTGCAATGACCCTTAAGTTCAATTTATGCGCCATCAATATAATCGCACTGACGAGCGCTTTATCTTCTTCATCTTCAGGTAAATCACGAATAAAGGTTCTATCAATTTTCAATTTAGAAAGCGGGAAGCGCTTGAGATAACTCAACGACGAATATCCAGTACCGAAGTCGTCAATCGCCAGTTCTACACCGATTTCTCTTAATGCTTTTAATTGTGACAATATTTTGTCTGAGTTTTCAACTAGTACTGACTCTGTGATTTCCAATGTCAGATATTTAGCTTCTAGTCTGGTGTCTTTAAGTACTTTTCTTACTAATGCAACCATATCTTGGCGTTTAAACTGGATACTAGAAACGTTAACTGCAATAAATAAGGGTCTACCGTAGTTGTCTTGCCAAGCTTTAACTTGAGAACAAGCGTGATACAGCACCCATTCTCCAATGGGTAAGATAAGCCCTAGTTCTTCGCAAACGGGAATAAATTGCTCTGGAGAAACATGGCCTAGCAACTCACTTTTCCATCTTAACAACACCTCGCAGCCAACGAGGTCGCCTCTACCAAGCTGTGAAAAAATAGGTTGGTACACCAATGATAATTCTCGATTAGACAGCGCTTTGTGCAAGGCACTTTCTAACACGCTACGCGCTTTGGCATGTTGATGCATCGCTGAAGTATAGAATTGAAAACAGTCGCGACCATGCTCCTTCGCTTTATACATTGCACTATCGGCATTACGTAGCAAGATTTTTCGATCGGTGCCGTCATCTGGGTAAAGCGTGATCCCCATACTACCGGATACATAAGCTTCGTGCCCTTCCAAATGAAAAGGGTTGGCTAGTGCACGTAAAATCTTAGTCGCAACCTGCTCTAAATCACTGATAGAACTTATATCTTGTAGCAATAACGCGAACTCATCCCCACCTAATCTTGCAACGGTATCAGAACTGCGCACGCACTCATTAATACGGTTTGCAGCTTCTTTGAGTAGTAGATCACCAATATGATGTCCAAGCGTGTCATTCACTGCTTTAAAGCGGTCAAGATCGATAAAACAAATTGCAAAGCGCTCTTCTAGCTGAGCTGCTCGTTTTAACGCTAAATCAAATTTAACGTGATAATGATGGCGGTTTGCAAGACCTGTCAAACTATCAAAGTTGGCTTGCTGCCACATCAACTGTTCGTTACGTTTTCTCGAGGTAATATCACTGAATAACGCAACATACATATCAATTTCCCGAGCATCGTTAAATACTGCAGATACTTGCAGCCAACTCGGATAAATTTCACCATTTTTGCGCTTGTTCCAAATCTCTCCCTCCCAATGGCCTTTGTTAACCAAGTCATCATATAACGCGTTGAAAAAGCGCTCATCGTGACGTCCAGAGTTCAGGATTGATGGAGTCTCCCCTATCACTTCATCCATGCCAAAGCCTGTAATTTCGCTAAATGCACGATTTACCATTTGGATTTGATTATGTTTGTCGGAGACCAACACACCTTCAGAGGTTGTCGAAAATACCGTACTTGCCAAGCGCTGTTCTCTTTCGTTCTCAAGCTCTTCCGTAATATCTTGAATAACATAGATAAAACCAAGTTTTGCTTGTGTTTCACTTACCACCGGGGCACAAGAAACCCGCACATTGCGATAACCAAAACGCGCATCAAGTTGGCACTCAAGCGTTCCTTCCGTTAGCAGCTTTTCACTATCAAGCACATCAAATAAGGTATAAATAGATTTTGATTTTAACGCTTCTAAACTATCAAAATCCTTTAACACTGAGCCATTAGCGGCTTCAATGTGATGAGTTTCATCCGTAAACACCAGATATGCTTTAATACCATCAAAAATGGCACTGAGCTTCGCACCTTGGTCTTGTGCTCGCTGATTGGAGCGCCTTAGCCTGACCAAAACGGTCATCAATACCGCCATCGATAGAATAAGCACAGCAATTACCGCAGTTAACAAAATGACCTGTACCATATTGGCTTGCTTGATTTTTTCAGTCTGCAGCATGACCTGTTGTTCAAGATTGGCTTGGTAATGCCAAAGATCTTGCTGTAGCTTACGCTGCTCACTCATATCTTGAATGATAGAAAGTAACCTTGGTTTACCATCGCTATCTTCAAACGGCGTTGAGTGAACACTCACTGTTTTAGTACTACCGTCTGCAGTTTGATGTTGGAAGATAAAATAATTGCGGCCTTCATTTAATGCCGCTTGACGCTCATTGGCAACCTGCTCGGCGGTAAATAAGTTGATATCTTGAATGACTTTTGATTCTAGTACCGCCTCGCTATAACCATAGAATGCGGCAGCAGCCTTATTGGCATCCAAAATTTTTCCAGACGTGGGCTCGATGATCAACATCACCGCGCTATGATTAGAAAAAGTATAATATGGTAACTCGTTAGCTGGTGCTGAAATACAAAACAGCAACAGCAGCCCCCCGAGCAATTTTGACATCAACTTCAAACTCAGACCCCTCAGGATATCGTTTTATGCAACCGCGGCGACTATAGCGCAAAGGGTATGTGAGCTACATCGAAAGTCGATTTTTGCTTGTTTCATATCAAAACAACTCAACACACACATCTTTTTATAACAATTTATACACTTGCTCCGGCGTACTGACAAGCCGATACGCTCTGAAAGTGTAGTCTATTTCGCAATAGTCTAGACGCAAAAGTGAGTCACTAAACCTTTTCACCATCCCATCCGTACAGCTAGGAAAAATATGCCTAGTTGATATACTAGGCCAAACTCAACTCACAGTGCGCCGATGAAATACCAAGACTTACGAGATTTTATAGCCCAGCTTGAAAAACAAGGAGAACTTGTTCGCGTCAAGCAGCCCATTTCCACCAAACTAGAAATGACTGAAATTGCAGACCGAACGCTGCGAGCAGGTGGACCCGCTATCCTATTTGAAAACCCTGTTGGTTATGACATTCCGGTACTGGCTAACCTATTTGGCACACCAAAACGCGTCGCAATGGGGATGGGACAAAGCGATGTCAGTGAACTAAGAGAAGTCGGCAAGTTACTCGCTTTTTTAAAAGAACCCGATCCACCAAAGGGAATTAAAGAAGCCATTGGCCAGCTACCGGTATTCAAACAAGTGTTGAATATGCCAGCCAAAGAAGTGAAAAAAGCCCCATGTCAGGAAGTTGTACTGAGCGATAATGAGGTTGATCTCACTAAACTACCTATTCAACATTGCTGGCCTGGTGATGCCGCACCTTTAATTACATGGGGGTTAACGGTAACCAAAGGTCCTTATAAAAAGCGTCAGAACCTAGGGATTTATCGTCAACAGCTATTGGGTAAAAACAAAATTATTATGCGCTGGCTATCACATCGTGGCGGTGCGCTTGATTTTCAGGAGTGGTGCAAAGAGCACCCCGGCGAACCGTATCCGGTATCTGTTGCACTTGGCGCTGATCCCGCGACGATTTTAGGTGCGGTAACTCCGGTTCCCGATACTTTGAGCGAATACGCATTTGCAGGTCTACTGCGTGGTAGTAAGACGCAGGTCGTTAAATCAATTTCAAACGAACTGCAAGTACCAGCGAGTGCCGAAATCGTCTTAGAAGGATATATTCAACCGGGCGAGCTCGCGCCAGAAGGCCCATATGGCGATCACACCGGCTACTACAATGAAGTTGACGACTTCCCTGTAATGACTGTCACTCATATGACACATCGCAAAGATCCTATTTATCACAGCACTTATACGGGCCGCCCGCCTGATGAGCCAGCTATTCTTGGTGTTGCCCTCAACGAAGTATTCGTGCCGATTTTACAAAAGCAATTTCCGGAAATCGTCGATTTTTACCTTCCACCAGAAGGCTGCTCATACCGCATGGCGGTCGTCACCATGAAAAAGCAGTATCCGGGTCATGCTAAACGCGTGATGATGGGCGTATGGTCTTTCCTTAGACAATTTATGTACACCAAGTTTGTCATTGTTTGTGATGATGATGTAAATGCTCGCGACTGGAATGATGTGATTTGGGCGATAACAACACGTATGGATCCCGCAAGAGACACCACCTTAGTTGAAAGCACGCCTATTGATTATCTCGATTTTGCTTCCCCTGTGTCCGGGCTTGGTTCTAAAATAGGTATGGACGCAACCAACAAGTGGCCGGGTGAGACCGACCGTGAATGGGGCGAGCCTATCGTTATGGATCCCAAGGTTAAACAACGCGTTGACGAAATTTGGGATACCCTAGGGATCACCATCAAATGACATATATCATCTAACATTGTGCACTCAGCTATGCTAGAGTGCACAGACTTTAGCCACGTGCTTAATAAAGGTAACACATGCAAGTATTAGCAGCAGAGGTTGTCTCAATTACACCTCTTACGGAATTTGTTCACAAAGTTATATTAAAACCTGAAGAAGCGGTGCAATTCGAAGCCGGCCAGTATCTGCAATTGGTACTTGGTGAAAAAGACAAACGTGCTTTCTCGATTGCCAGCAGCCCTTCAAAAACAGAGCAGTTAGAGTTACATATCGGTGCTTCTGGCGCAGACTCTTATGCCATGCAATCACTAGATCACCTACGTAACGCTTTTGATACAAAGCAAACCGTTACATTAGAAGTTGGCCTTGGCGTATCTCAGATCCGTGTTGATCAAGCGCGTCCACTAGTTCTACTTGCCGGCGGCACTGGGTTTTCTTATGTCAAATCTATGGCCGATCACTTGGCTGAAACAGGTTACGACCAACCTGTTTTATTTTATTGGGGTGTAAAAGAAGAATCTGCGCTATATGCAAAAGCGGAGATGGAAGCTTGGGCCGCCTCAAATAAACACTTTCAGTTTATTCCTGTGGTAGAAAATGCCAGTGAAGCATGGCAAGGCCATCGCGGCTTCGTTCATCAGGCTGTGATGAAAGATATCGTTTCTTTAGAACCGTACAGTATTTATATGGCTGGCCGCTTTGACATGATAGGTATCGTGCGTGATGACTTTATCAATCATGGTGCTGAGCGCGACTTTATGTACGCCGACGCTTTTGCGTTTATTAAGTAACCTGAGCTGCGGATAATTAATGCCTTTCTAGCAGCCAGTTTTAGCGCTAACTGCGTTGAATTCACTTCCAATAGCCAGCTATTGGTGCGTAGGTTAAGTAACTTAAGCCAAGTTATTTAATAGCAATTTATCCAATGTGTGGCAGGTGTTTAGTCACACATTGAAAAAACAGAATAAACCAATCAAAACAATCCATTTTACCAAAACACTCTCACCCGCTACTCTCATATTACACACAAACACCGCGAGAAATATGATGAGTAAACTCTATGTTCGTGACATCATGTCACCTGATTTCCCACTGTTAACCGCCGAGACCGAACTAACCGACGCGATTAGTTTACTGCAAAAGCATCATTTAATTGGTGCGCCAGTGGTAGATGAACAGCGTCATCTTGTTGGATTTATTTCAGAGCAACAGCTACTCAAGCCTTTGCTTAATTCCAGCTACTTTTGTGATGGTAAAGTACAGCTGAGAGATTTACTGGCAACGCCAGCCCTCAGTATCGAAGCTGCAACAACCGTTGTCGACCTTGCACAACGTATGCAGCAAAACAGTCCTAAGGTTTATCCCGTACTCAATGAAGGCAAAGTGATTGGAATTGTGACACGCAGCCAAGTCGTTGCGGCGCTAAAAGAGAGTTATCTTAGCTGTGCGGGGTGATCCCACACAGCAATTTCAGCCTACGCTTTCTTTGCAAGCAACGCTTTTTTATCAGCTTCGCTTAAAAAGGCAATCTCAACCGCATTGCGCTGCGCTTTATGGATATCACTCAAATCTAAACCTGCCGCCGCAGCTGCATGGCTATACTCGTTGTCCAACTCGATACCTTGAACCGCAGGGTCATCGGTATTGATGGTTGCCAATACACCATGATCTAAAAATGCTTTCAATGGATGCGTGGTTAAACTTTCGACAGTACTTGTTTGGATATTACTGGTTAGGCAAGACTCGATCCCGATACGATTATCACGTAAATAGTCCATCAGAGCTGGGTCATGGATTGCTTTAACTCCGTGACCGATACGTGTTGCACCAAGTTCTTTAATGGCTTGCCAGATACTTACCGCGCCCTCAGCTTCGCCAGCATGTACCGTCACACCAAGGTAAGCATCGCGAACCTGCTTATAATGTTCAATAAACAGCTCGCCCGGGAAGCCCAGCTCGTCACCCGCGAGGTCAATCGCAACCAACTGCTCTTTAAAGGCAAGTAGCGCGTCTAGCTCATATTGGCATTTCTCAACACCAAATGTGCGTGACATAATCCCGATCAGGTTAACCTTAATGTCTTGGCCTTTAACTGCACTTTGTACACCGTCGACTACGGCTTCAACAACGCCCTGCGGGTGTAGATTATGGGTTTTTGCCATGTAGTAAGGGCTAAACCTTAGCTCAGTGTAATCAATACCTTGTGCAACTGCGTCGGCAACATTTTCAATCGCAATACGGCGACAAGCATCGTAGTCACCTAGTACCTTTACGCCCCAATCTAGTTTTTCAAGAAACGCCATTAGATTAGGTGCATTGTCCAACACTTGAACATGCGGGCGTAGACCTTCGAGATCCGTTGCTGGTAAATCCATATTAAACTGCTGGCCAAGTTCTAAAATCGTTGTAGCACGAACGTTACCATCTAAGTGGCGATGTAAATCTAATAGTGGGAGTGTGTTATTGATCATAAGAGACTCGATTTGCAGTTAAAATTTCTGGGATCATACGCACCTAAACTGAGATAGCAAGGACATATGTCAGAATTGAGTATAGCTAACTTTAGTACAAAAAAGCCTGCACATTGCTGCGCAGGCTTTTCGTTACGATTTTGCGATTAAATACGCTTTCTCGTAGGTATGCATTTTTTCGTAGGCGAGCTGAGCTTGCTTACTCCAGCGCGCTTCCCAAGGGTTTGCGCTTAAAGAATCAAAGATCTTCGCAGCAAGTTCATAATCCCCCTCAGCATTGCAAAGGCAAGCCAATGAGAACAGCAACTCCTTGTCATCTGGATGTTTTTTCAATTGCTGCTGCAGTGCTAATTTGAGTTCATTACTACTTTGCGTGCTGTGTTGCAGATAGTCCGCCAACTGGTGATATTGACCTTGTTTAAGCAGCTTCTTGAGCTCGCCCAACACTTCCGCTATGCGCCCCTGTTGCAGCTTCACCTTATTAAGAGCAGGTATTGCATGCGCTTTTACTGCCTTAGGTAGCATATTAAACAAAGTGTCTGCTTGCTCTGGGGCTATCACAAACATGCGCTCGAACACACTCTGCCACTGCGTATCACTCCAATTGAGCTTTTTGTGCCACTTCGCGATTTGTGCAGCGGCCAGCTCGGGTTGCTTAGCCTGTAGGCAAGCTAAAATGTAACCGCTAAGCACCGCAGAAGTTGGTTTAGCCGCAGACATTTTATCATCAAGTAAAGCCAACGCCTGTTCACTATTATTTGCCTCTAGCCATAGTGCCGCGAGCTGCCCTTGGTTGTCATCTGATATTGCTTCTAGCTCCGTATTCGCTTTGACAACATCTCCTTGTTTTAACGCCGCTTTGGCTGCGATGGCACGCACATAGTCTTGGCGTTCATCCGGCTGCGGCGTTTTCGTCAACAAAGTTGCGGCTTGTTCCACTTCGCCGTTAATAAATAGCCACAAACTTTCGTTCCATGCTTGTTGCGCTTTTAGTTTGCGCTTTCTGGAAAAATGACCTTTCGTATTGACTAGGCGATGCCACGACCAACGCACTACCTTACCCAACAACACTAAAGCGGTGATGACAAGCAACAACAAGATAGTGAAAGACACTATGCTGCCTTCAATCGTGGTTTGATTGAAAGAGATCAACACATAGCCTTTCTCATCAATGAGCAAATGACTGGCGGCTAGCGCGATAAAGATAAGCGCGAAGGTGATGATTTTTGCCATCATTTTAGCCACCCTTTTACTGCTGCTGGGGTGGCAAGCTCAATCGACTCTTGGCGCTGAACTTCACTGCGGCTCAGCTTGTTTAAAGCCTGCTGCATCGCGCTCACAGGCGCGTGTTGCGTATCAAAATAACGCGCCAATGTGTCGGCTGCACTATCAAGCGCACTGAAGTAAATGCTCGCCTGTTGATCTATTAATGCGGTTTGTGCTTGGGTTAAATAAGCACGCAGCTGCGTGCGTATAAGCAGCTGCTCGTTTTTATCTAAGAGTGGGTCTATCACCACTTCATCATGGTGGCGTATGGTAATAAAGGCATCAACCAACCCCCGCCAAGAGCGCTTTAAGTTCGCTTGCCAATCATCAACCTGTTGCGATAGCGCAGCATCTTCACTCGCTGCCTTTTGCGGAATCTGCTTGGTTTTGATCGTTAGCGTATCAACTTGAGACAATAAACCATGAAGCTCAAAGTAAAGTGACTCCGTTTGTGGCTTAGGTAAGGCCTTCAAAGCCGCAATATCTGTAGCAATCGCCTGCTTAACAGCAGCCGTGTTGGACTCAGACTCTAAGCTCTCTTGCAAGCGCTGCAGAATAGCGATTGCGCCAAGATAATCTTGCTCTGCCGCGACCTTAAATGCAGCAAGGCGCTGTAAATACAATGCCTCAGAGGCCACGGCACCGCTTACTTGCTGCTGCGCCTTGGCAAGCGTCTGCGTTAGCTGGGTTTCCACATGTTGCTGCTGCTCAGCCAATCGCTTTGCGACATTGTCTTGTAGCGAATCCAGCACATTTTCTACTCGCTGAAGTTGCGATTTAGCGCCACTCAGCTGTGTGTTTAGTAGCTGATTTTCAGCGTTAATCGCTTGGTTAGCTAACAACGCTTGTTGCAACTGTTGTTGCTGTTGCAAATAAACATAGCCAGCACCAGCGCCACTACCCAGTGCCACTAATAATGCAAGGAGCGCAACCTTACTCACACCAGCCTTAGCGTGATGTGGCGTTACGGTTTGCTCTGCTGCTTTTGCAGCTTGCTGGGTATTTGTATTCTTTGTTTGCGATTCAGACTGAGTCATTTTGCGCCCTTGCTGCTTGGTATAGTCGATGATACTCCCTGCGATGGCACGATTATCAGGGCCATGACATACCACAATTTGAGACTGTTCGATGTTATAGGATTGCTGTACATGCTCAGCAATACGTTGGCTCACAACAAAGAAAGTGCGCTGAGCCAACCAATCTTTACTTGCTGACGACTGCGTATTAAAAATCGCATCCGCTGCACTATTACTGGTAATGACTATACCTTCAATCTGCTGGCTTCGCCAGTGGTCTAACCAGCTATCTGCATTGTCTTTTACGGCAACGCGTTCATAAACCACCAGACTGTCAAGGATGGCTCCCCGCGCTTTTAAAGTTTGCGCAATAACGGGACGCCCGCCTTTCCCTTTGACCAACAATACACGCTTGCCCTCAACAGAGGACAGCTGCGGGAGTGCAAGCAAGCCTTCGGAATCAGGTTGTTTAGGGTATTTAGCCTTGATATTTAGGGTCTGCTGGATAGCATCGGCCGTACCTTCGCCAACAGCAAAAGTTGCGCAATGTCCGGCTAATGGAACTTCTAATTGGTGAAAGTATCGCACCGCATCTGGCGAGACAAAAACAGCTAACTCGGCTTCGCTTATCATTGCTTTGGCAGTGTCACTCACCGCCACTTCGTTAAGCTGCAATACTGGGCAAATCACTGAGCTAATTTGCTGCTGTGTCAGTAACTCAGATAAAGGTTCTGATTTGCCAACGGGTCGAGTTAGCACAACTTTCATTTAAGCGTCCCTATAAACCTCAGCAAGAATTTTATCTGCACCTTGCGCAAGTAAGGATTCTGCCAATTGAATTCCAAGTTGCTCAGCCTCTGCAACCGTACCAGAGCATTCGCCGCGCAAAATTTCGCTGCCATCGACAGCACCCACTAAGCCACGCAAGTGTACCTGATCGCCCGAGACTTCTGCATAAGCACCGATTGGAACCTGACATCCCCCTTCCAAACGGCGGTTCATTGCACGCTCGGCAAGTACACGAATACGTGTATCAGTGTGCTCCAACGGTGCGAGGAATGCTTTGGTTTGAGCATCATCGCTACGACATTCGATACCGACAGCGCCTTGGCCATTGGCCGGTAATGAATCTTCAGGTTCAATATAACTTGCGATTCTATCCACCATTTCTAAACGGATAAGTCCCGCCGCGGCCAAAATAATGGCATCAAACTCACCCGCATCTAGCTTGGCTAGGCGAGTATTCACATTACCACGTAAATCCTTAATGACTAAGTCCGGACGCGCTGCTCGAATTTGACATTGGCGACGCAGGCTTGATGTGCCAACCACAGCGCCCTCAGGCAACTCTGCAAGTGAGGTATAAGTATTAGACACAAACGCGTCTCTTGGGTCTTCGCGTTCGCAAATAGTATGCAGCTCGAGCCCTTCAGGGAAATCAACAGGTACATCTTTCATTGAATGCACTGCAATATCTGCGCGCCCTTCTAACATGGCCTGCTCAAGCTCTTTGACGAACAACCCTTTCCCGCCAATTTTTGCCAGTGGCGTATCTAAGATCTTGTCGCCTTTCGTCGACATCGGTACGAGCTCTACTTTTAGATTCGCATGGTGTTTTTCAAGCTCTGCCTTAACAAATTCGGCTTGCCATAGCGCCAAAGCACTTTTGCGCGTTGCAATACGTAATATGGAAACTTGTTCTGTCATGATTTGCCTTTCATTTATTGCAGCGTTATTGCCGCTGCAAAGAGTTAACTATGTGGTGATGGCAGTCAGTCACATGCTGCCATACACAATACTGCGAGTAAGATTATTGCTGACTATTATCCACAATGCGGAACGTCTTTTGGGCAAGCAGTTGTCCAGACTGCGTCACCACCTCAACACGCCAATCTCCGGTTTGACTCGGCATGACGTTCTTACTTGAATAAGTACGGTAGCGCGCGGCTTGGATCGGCAGCTCCACTTCTGCCATCAGCTCGTCTTGATGAAACCACAGGTGCGACACCACTTGATCTTTAAGCGCGTGCACTTCAGTGAAAAAGTACAGCTTGTCACTAAACTGAGTGGTCGCAATTACGTCTTTCAACACGTTCGTTGGTTCGCGGTCGTCAATCATGGTAGTGAGTACAGCGCGGCTGATAAATTGCGTGTCGATTTTTGCCCCTAGCGCGACACTGGCGATGCGCGCTTCAGCATCAAATTGATTTTTAGCTTCAGCCCTTGTTTCTGTTTCTGTTTCTGTTTCTGTTTCTGTTTCTGTTTCTGTTTCTGTTTCTGTTTCTGTTTCTGTTTCTGTTTCTGTTTCTGTTTCTTCAGAAGTTTGTTGTTGCACTTGGTCTAACGCAATGACTTGAGCAACCTCTATTGAGGTCGTCGCGGCACCAGCAGGGGTGAGTTCGGGCGTCGTTAAAACGCTATCGGGTGAGGTATCCGCACTTGGCTGCTCGCCCTCACGCTCTTCGTTAGAGTCTACTGATGCAGGAGAGTCATTCAGCGATGTATCAGTTTCTGCAATGGTGGCATGCATTGATATTGCCACTTGGGTATCATCTTCATCTGCATTGACGTTATTCACGACACCATAAACCCCCGCGGTCGCAATGCCAGCAAATGCTGCCGTTGCCATAAAAATGCGTTTCCAGTGCCATTGATAGGTCACCGCTGAGGGCTCTGAGGGTTGCTTACTCACCGACGTTTTTATGACAATCTTTTGTGACATTGCTTTGCTCCTGTATCTGTCACCAGTACCTTATACCACTTAATATTAATCGCTCAGTCTCGTAATTAACCAAGCGCGAATGGCTTTTAACTCGTCAAGACAGACCTGATGCTCCATTGGGTAGTCTTGCCAGCTCACTTCATAGCCTTGCTGTTGTAACGTGTTAAATGCGTGCTCACCTGCAAACATCGGCACGACAGGATCAGCACTGCCATGCGCCATAAAAATAGTAAGCTCGCTTTGCTGTGCTTCTGCACTGAGCTTTTCAGGCACACACATATAAGTTGATAGTGCCATGACACCAGCCAATTTAACAGTTAAACGCGGTGCAAGATGGAGCGCAATCACGCCCCCTTGAGAAAATCCAGCTAGGATAATACGGTTAGCTGGAATACCTTTATCTAACTGTGCCTGAATTAACGCTTCAACCTGAGCTGATGAGTCTCGCACACCTTGCTCATCCGCTCTTTTATCCAGATCAAATGATTTAATGTCATACCATGCACGCATCACCATACCACCATTTATGGTGACCGGCTGCTCTGGTGCATGTGGAAAAATAAAGTGTGCACCCAATTCGTCAGGCAGGTTTAACTCAGATGCAATGGGTAAAAAGCCGTTACCTGAATCGCCTAAACCATGAAGCCAAATAATACTCGCTTTATGTTGTCCTTTGGCAGGATAATCTACAAACTCCAACATTAATCGTGCTGCCACTCTATTGCGATATTTGCTTGTTTAGTCGCCGCGTCGCTCATAAATTGCCAAAACTCAGCACCGGAGCGATTATCAATCCACTGATCGCCACGCAACTCAAAGTGATGACCATTAAACTTAGTCGCCACCCAGACTTGGTGCAATGGTGCTTGTTTGTTGATAACAATTTTGCTCTTGTCAGGGAAAATAATTTCTAGAATTCCCGATGCTGATTCGTAATCTAAATCAGCGTCACAATCATCGATCTGCTCTTCAATAGTCAACATTAGCGCATCGGCTAACTCATGATATTCACTTTCTGTCATCGTGATTTCCTCTTACTGACGCACTGCGGCATGGTGCCTAAGCTTAACTCGCTATTTGAGCAATTTGATGAAGACGAAATTTCAATAGCGAAAAGCTGCTTTTTTTATCAATTCTGTTACTCTGCGATTATAAAGGCACTGACACGAATTATCTAATGAAAGCGACACCTTATAAATTTAGCGTAACGGCACTTGTTTTTACTACTTTAATCGGATTATCGGGTTGCGGTCAAAGCGGTCCGCTTTATTTGCCTGAACAACAGGCTAAAAAATCAAACCAACCGAAAGCAGCACAAGCAAACCAGCCTGAAGCAGAACAACAGGAGCGTTAAAATGGATTATTTCAATTATCAAGATGGCGAACTATTCGCTGAAGATGTCGCCATAACCACAATCGCCGAGCAATATGGCACTCCTTGCTATGTCTACTCGAAGAAGACTTTAGCGCGGCATTATCACGCTTTTACGGATGCCGCAGCCGGTCATCCCCACTTAGTGTGCTACGCAGTAAAGGCGAATTCAAATATCGCCGTATTGAACGTCTTGGCTCAGCTTGGTTCTGGTTTTGATATCGTGTCGAAGGGTGAACTTGCGCGAGTGCTAAAAGCAGGGGGAGATCCTCAAAAAGTCGTTTTTTCTGGTGTTGCGAAAACGGAAGATGAAATTGCGTTTGCGCTTGAGACTGGGATTAAATGCTTTAATGTTGAGTCAATTGCAGAGCTTCACCGCATCAGTGAAGTGGCAACCAGACTGGATAAAATTGCGCCAATTTCATTGCGTGTAAACCCAGATATCGATGCAAAAACTCACCCCTATATTTCAACCGGGTTAAAAGAGAACAAATTTGGTATTGATATCAAAGCCGCATTTGATGTTTACCAGCTCGCGTATGCCCTTCCGGGTTTAAAAGTGGTTGGGATCGACTTTCATATCGGCTCTCAGTTGGTTGAGGTTAATCCATTTTTAGCGGCGTTAGATAAAGTGCTGACTCTAATCTCTCAACTTGAAAAAGCGGGAATTTACTTGCATCACCTCGATATCGGTGGCGGTCTTGGCGTGCCCTATGACGGTGAAAAACCGCCGCATCCGAGTGCTTACGCTGCAGAGATTAAAGCGCGATTGGCGCAGTTCAATGATCTAGAACTCATTTTTGAGCCTGGTCGAGCGATTGCTGCCAATGCCGGTGTGTTGGTGACTAAAGTCGAATTTATTAAGCCAACCGAGCATAAGCATTTTGCCATTGTTGATGCTGGTATGAACGACATGTTACGACCATCGCTTTATCAGGCTTGGCAAAATATCGTACCAGCCACACCGCGAGACGACGTTGACGCGATAAATTACGACGTGGTTGGTCCAGTGTGTGAAACGGGTGACTTTCTAGGTAAAGACCGAGTACTTAAAATTAAGGCTGGCGACTTATTAGTACAGCGCAGTGCAGGCGCGTATGGCTTTACCATGAGTTCAAATTATAACTCACGCCCCCGCTGTGCAGAGGTCATGGTTGATAACAACCAACACCACCTAATCCGCCAAAGAGAGCCGTTAGAATCTCTATGGCAATTTGAGCAACTACTGCCACAATAATCCGACTTGGATACATCCTAGGGGTGCAAAACAAGGCTTAATGCCAAGCAGCTTCCCTAGTCGAGGTATCCATGGCAAAGTATTAGTAAAGTGAGGCCATGGTTTTATACCAAAAGATAACCACTCTATGTTTATAAACTTTTCAAAAATGCATGGTTTAGGCAACGACTTTGTGGTGATAGATAATGTCACCCAAAATGTGTTTTTGTCTCGAGACCAAATTAAGAAGTTAGCAGATCGCCACTTTGGAATTGGCTTTGATCAGCTGTTGATGGTTGAAGCGCCTTATTCCCCGGACTTAGATTTTCATTATCGTATTTTCAATGCCGATGGTAACGAAGTTGAGCAGTGTGGTAACGGTGCTCGCTGTTTTGCTCGTTTTGTCCGCATGAAGGGCTTAACGAACAAACACAAGGTTTGTGTCTCTACAAAGGGCGGCAATATCACCCTTTATACCGAAAAAGACGGCCAAGTTACCGTGAATATGGGCAAACCAAACTTTAACCCACAAGCCATTCCGTTTCGTGCAAACAAACAAGAAAACACCTATATTTTAAGAGCCGACGAACATACGGTGTTTTGTAGCGCGGTTTCTATGGGCAATCCTCATGGCGTGATTATTGTCGATAGTGTAGAAACCGCAGAGGTAGCTACACTTGGACCACTCCTTGAACACCATGAACGTTTCCCACAAAAGGCCAATATTGGCTTTATGGAAGTGATTTCTCGTGAATACGTTAAGCTACGTGTTTGGGAGCGCGGCGCTGGCGAAACGCTTGCTTGTGGCACAGGAGCATGTGCTGCCGTAGTTGCAGGCATAATGCAAGGCAAGTTAGAAGAAACCGTTAGGGTCGACCTACCAGGTGGCAGTCTTCAAGTGCGTTGGGGCGGTCAAGGTCAAGTAGTGAAAATGACCGGACCGGCGGAGCATGTTTTTGATGGGCAAATCGCAATATGACCATAAAAGAAGCAAATTCGACTGAACAATTAGTCATTGAGTACCTGCGCAAGCATCCTGATTTTTTGCTCAGGCACCCTTATGTGCTATTGGATTTGCAGCTACACCACCAGCAGCAAGGGCTTCCAAACCTTGCTTTGCACCAACAGCGGATGCTCCGCGACGAAGTCAACTCACTACAGCAGCAGATCAAAGACATGGTCCATTACGCAAAAGCCAACGAACTGGTTTTCAAGCAGCTGAGTGAATGCCAATTGGCTATCATGCGTTGTACTGAGTTGAGTGCAATCAATCATACGTTAGCACAGCGCTTTGAGGACCACCCGGACATCCAAGCATGTAAACTCATCAACATCGATGATACGCTTTTGGAACTCGTGTCAGCTAAACTGAGCAGTAACAACTGCTACTTAGGACGACTCAGTCAGTCACAAGCTGAACTCTTGTTTGCCGATATTGAAGTAGGATCGGTAGCACTTTACCGCGTTGATGCGTCAGACAAAGATCGCTTTATTCTGGCCTTTGCCAGCCGCTCACCAGAACACTTTTCGCCACAGCATGACAATATGTTGATCACGGCTTTTATTCAAACATTATCGCTTAAGCTCGAAGCGCTGGCATGAGCCTAACACCACTATCGGAAGATTGGACGCAACCAGTAACCGCCTTTATGGCACACTTGCGCCACGAAAAGCACTACTCAGAACATACACTAACCCAATACAACTCTCAGCTGCTCCAAGCAGCGCAATATTTTTGTGACCACGCCTCCTCTTGGCTAGAAGTCAGTGGCGAGCAAATTCGCCGCTACAGCATGAAGCTTCGCGGTCAAAATTACAGCCCAAGAACCATCAACCTTAAGCTCAGTTGTATTCGGAGCTTATATAAATTTCTCAAGCTCAAGTCACAATCGCAACAGGCTGTCGTCAATCCCGCGCAGGGGATCCGAGGGCCTAAGTTTCAAAAACCACTCCCAAAGAACCTTGATGTGGACCAAATGGGACAACTTCTTGAGATACAGGCAGATGATGCGCTTGCTATTCGTGACAAAGCCATGATGGAATTAATGTACTCTAGTGGTTTGCGATTAAGCGAGTTGGTTGGTGTAAACCTATTGGATGTCAAAGACGGTGAAATACGCGTGCTTGGTAAAGGCGGCAAGGAGCGTGTTGTGCCTGTCGGTGGTAAAGCGCTAAACGCACTAGCTGATTGGCTCAAAATAAGGCCGCAATTTGCAACATTGGAAGAACCCGCGCTTTTTGTGAGCAAATTAAAGCGCCGGATCAGTCCTCGCCATGTCCGCGCAAGAATGAAAGAATGGGGTCTGAAACAAGGGGTTAGTACACCTATTCACCCCCATAAACTGAGGCACTCGTTCGCCAGCCACATGCTAGAATCCAGCGGTGACTTGCGCGCGGTACAAGAGATGCTTGGACATGCCAGCTTATCAGCCACTCAGGTCTACACCCATTTAGATTTTCAACATTTAGCAAAAGTGTATGATAGCGCTCACCCAAGAGCGAAAAAGCAAAAAGACGAGTAACAATGAGATTCAATAAGCCCATTTCAGACATTGCCGCCATCAGTTTTGATTTAGACGATACACTATACGACAACAGGCCTATTATCATTGCGGCCGTTAACGCCATGACAGCGCACCTGGATGCTATTCCCAAGTGGCAAGCGAGGGGGCGATCATTCTGGTCTCAGTGTCGAAACGAAGCACTCAAACAAAACAGTGCGCTCGCAGAAGATGTGACAAAGTGGCGTCAAGTGGCACTTGAATGGGGCTTCACGGTACTGGGCTTTGATACCGCAACAAGTAGACAGCACGCACTACGTGCCTACCAAGCCTTTGCCGATGCCCGCAGTAATATCACGGTCAGCGACGCCGTCATCAGCCTGCTTGCTCAGTTACGCAGTCAATATCACATTATTGCTATCACTAATGGTAATGTCGAGATAGATAAATTTAATCTTCGCGATAGTTTTGACTTAGTGCTTCGCGCTGGAATTGATGGCCGCGCTAAACCTCACCCTGAGCTTTACCAGCTTGCCTGCCAGCATTTTAACCTTGCACCACATCAACTTCTGCATGTTGGCGATAGCTTAGATACCGATGTACAAGGAGCACACCGTGCTGGCTGCCCTAGTGTTTGGCTTCGCAATCACTTTGCACCATACCAGTACAAAGGATTAGCCAATGTGGAAATCGATGACATACAAATGTTAAAAAAGATGATGTAATGTTTCCTTTCATGTGGTTGCATTCGGTGCTTGAATAACGTACTAATATTGACTTCCAAAAAACGATAATAATGGAAGTGAAATATGTCATCACAGGACACAACAAGTGACACAGGCTTTTTTGGTCATCCAAAAGGTCTGTTTACACTGTTTCTCACCGAGATGTGGGAGCGAATGAGTTATTATGGCATGCGTGCCATGTTAGTGCTTTTCATGACGGCAACCTTACAACAAGAAGGCCTTGGTTTTACTGTCGCATCTGCAGCCGCAATATATGGCCTCTACACTGGTTCGGTTTATTTCTTAGGGTTACCTGGCGGATGGATAGCCGACCGCCTCCTTGGTGGTCAACGCGCGGTTTGGTACGGCGGGATCATCATCATGTGTGGCCACATTATTCTCGCCATTCCTAGCGAGTTTTCTTTTTTTGTGGGCCTTATCTTTGTTGCCAGTGGTACGGGCTTATTAAAGCCAAACATCAGTGCCATGGTTGGGCAGCTCTATAATGATGAGGATAATCGTCGTGACAGTGGTTACGCCATTTATTATATGGGGATCAATTTAGGCTCTGTGATTGGTTATATGGTGTGCGGCTACTTTATGGAAAATGTTGGTTGGCACTGGGCCTTTGGCGCAGCGGCTGTCGGTATGGCAGTCGGCCTTATCACGTATCGTTTAACAGGCAAACATATTGCCACTGTCGGTAACGAGCCAACTAACCCCATGAAAGGAAAAGAGAGCGTAAAAGCATGGAGTGCTATAGGCCTTGCAATTGCGGCTGTCGCAGCAGTTACCATTGCTGCATTTACTGGCGTATTAGTGATAAACCCTGTGGTACTGGCAAAGTATGTAGCCTTCGCTTTCACCATTACGTTTTTCTTGTACTATGGTTATATCTACTTTGCTGGAAACCTAGATGAAAATGAAAAGCGCCGAATGTGGGCTCTCTTTTTGGTTTGCGTTGCTTCCACTTGTTTTTGGTCTGGTTTTGAACAAGCGGGCTCATCGCTTAATCTATTTGCCCGCGATTACACTGACAGATTAGTCGGCAGTTTTAGTATTCCAACCGCTTGGTTCCAATCAGCCAACGCTTTCTTCATTATCGTGTTATCTCCTTTCTTTGCTGCGCTATGGATTAACTTGGCTAAGCGCATGATCACGCCAACCTATAGCGTGAAATGTGCGATTGGTCTGATCATCATGGCGAGCGGATTTATTGTGATGTTTTTCGCTTCCCAATATGCAGCTCAAGGCCTACAAGTAGCACCGATGTGGTTGATCACCACTTACTTTTTGCACACCGTGGGTGAGCTTTGCTTAAGTCCTGTGGCATTAAGCGCAGTAAGTAAGTTATCTCCCAAACGTTTTGCAGGGCAAATGATGGGGGTTTTCGTACTGACTTACTCCATTGGTAATATCTTCTCGGGTCTACTCGCTGGTAGCTTTGATCCTAATAATATCGAAGACTTGCCCAACCTTTATCTGCAAATTGCATTATTTACGATCGGTATTGGTGTATTTGTCGGTGTGCTTGGTCTTAAAACCAAGCATTGGGAAAAACAATCTGAAAAGCCACTGACAGAACAAACGGCTTAAACGAATTGGAGATGTAGGAGTGATGACTTCTACATCTTCTCAAATTCAGCAGAAACAAGCTGACCATCATAAGATTTGAAGTGGCCAGCCCACAGCTCGGCTGTGACCTCAATTGTGCCGTAAAAGTCCTCAATCTCTCCTATCAAAGAAGCTTTATTTTCAGGGTCTAAATAATGCACTCCATAAAACTCCCAGGGTGAGAGCACACTTGTCATATCAGCAAGCCCAATTAGATTTGCATTGCTTAGCGACCAAGGCTCAAGTAACTTGAGCGAAGTCACCTTTCCAAGCTTATTTAATTCGATTAACTGGTTACAACCAGTGTAAAACACCGTTTTCGCATCCACGCTTTGCCATTGAACTAGGCTTTGCTGGTGATGTTGTACAAACTCGTCTATCTCGATCTGACCTTTATAGCAACTAAGTGCGGCTGGTTTGGTGACATTAAACTCACCAATCTGTAAGCCAGAAAGTTTAGTTTTTGGCTCTTTGGTGTATTTTCCTTCTTGATAAAACGTCACGCTAGGAAAAGTGTTTTTGATAGCCATCATCACCTTCTCACTCAATGTAACCTTCGTGATTTCAACGGTTTCATCTTGAATATGAATGGCTAGGTTAATGTCGTAAATATTAATAAGATTAGCAAGACTTACAGGCAACAAATTGAAAGCATATTGATAACCAACAAACAGATTGTTTTCGAATAGTAACGCATGATTTCTACCAATGATTGCTAGCTTTTGCCGTTCATTAAGTGGCCAGACAAGGGTAAAGCGCCCCACTTTTTTCTCTGCTTCAGTATAGGTATAGCCTAACCTAATACCAAAGATTTGCTTTTGTGAAATTACCATATCATCAACTTGCGTCTGTTTAGGCACATGTACATTAGGGTTTGGGTCTATCTCCACGTTAAAGGCAATCCGCTGAGTTTTACCAGAAAACGATGTTGCGGTTATCATGTTATAGTTTTTAGCCGTGATGGCTTCCGAAGTCTCACAGGTAGTGACTGGGTAAGCTACAATCCGACCAGAGACACTCACTTCTTTTGAGGTGCCTTTGAGACGCTCTTTGAGTACCACTCTATCAACAATGACGCCGTACGAATAAGCTTGTGCTTTAGTTGACAGCGCTTCGAATAGCTTCATCTTTACATCATCGCTCAGTTTACCCGCTACTTTTCGGACTTGTTCACTACTTGCTTCTCTTCCAGCAACCGCATAAATCGAGCCTGAACTTTGCGCAACGAATTCTATCTGTTGTGTTTTTTCAGTAAGCAGGCAGTTACTTCCTTTCATAAATACTTGCGTTGCGCTTGCTGATGTAGACAGCATCCACATACTGACCAACAGAACTTTATTATTCATCGTTACTCTCTGTTTAATTGCTCCTCATTTAACCTAGCGGAAATCGACACAAACCTGTAGTTTTTCATTTGCCTTTGTTACTGTACGAGCACATTTAAAAAGGATGCTGTTATCTATGTCTAAAGTTATGATCACCGGCGCAACTGGTCTACTTGGCCGCGCGCTTTGCCAAGAGCTAAGTAGTACCCATGAAATTTTAGGATGTGGCTTCAGCCGAGCTGCCGCGCCACTTCACAAACTTGATTTGGCTGACCACAATTCGGTTTTAGACTTCTTAGATAGTCACAGCCCAGAAGTACTTATTCACGCAGCCGCAGAGCGCAGGCCTGAGCATTGTGAGCGAGACCAAGCGGCAACGCTTGCACTTAATGTTGCAGCAACCGAGTTCTTAGCCCAAGCCTGCCGCGAAAGAGATATTCGATTTTTCTTTATTAGTACCGACTATGTGTTTGATGGCACCTCAGCACCTTATGTTGAAACAGATATCACTAATCCTGTGAACTTCTACGGTCAAACTAAGCAAGCTGCGGAGCGTGCAATACTGGCAGACAGCGCACTACACACCATAGTGCGAGTGCCTGTATTATATGGCGAGGTAAAAACGCTGGAAGAATCTGCGGTAACCGTTATTGCCAAGCAGCTGTTGACCAACCCTGCTTCAAGTCACGATCATTGGGCCATTCGCTACCCAACCCATGTCAATGATATTGCGCTAACCCTCAAGGATGTTATCGCACAGCCTAGCCTTGGTGGAATTATTCATATCAGTGGCAATCAAGCATTCACTAAATATGAAATGGCGCAGGTCATGGCGCAGGCTTTGCAGCTACCGACGCAAGATCTCATGCCGCTGAGCCAACCGAGTGACGATGCCACAAGACCACAAAATTGTGCTCTAAAAGACACTAGATTGATTAACATGGGGATCGCCCACCAACGCGATTTTGCAACCGCGGTGAGTGAAGTACTCACGAACCACAAATAACGCTTAGAAGAGGTTATTACGACCAAAGGGCACTTCTAATGTATTGTCATTGGCTGACACTGGGTGCCCTATCATCTCGTCATAAGCACTTTGATGTCTAATCACCATTTCCATGTAGCTAATATCAAGCAGGCGTTTTTGAATTTGCAGCGGGTTATGTGCTTTTAAAAACTCACCATTTTCTTCCGTGACATAATATTCCACGTTATTAATAAGCACACTGACTTGATAAAGCGCTAAATCAATGGAATGCACTATTACCTTTTGCAGCGGCTGATGTTGTTTTAACTTTGAAAACGCAATGGCCATTGATATTCCCCATACGTGGATCCAAACAGTCTGTTGCCCTACAATACGCGCTGTTATCTCATTTTGATCATGTGAATGTCTATGTCCTATCCGATGCGTTTGGCTAAATATCTCAGCCACTGCGGTGTTTGCTCTAGGCGACAAGCGTCTCGCTTAATTGACAGCGCAAGAGTGACCGTAAATGGTCGCTTGGCCAATCACATAGATCACATCAATTTGACCGATTCCATTATGGTCGATGGTGAACTGGTCGCGCCCCCGCAAGCAAGAAGGCTCTTTGTTTACCATAAACCTGTTGGTATAGACTGCAAAGTGAATCCAGATGACCCGGCTAGTATCTATCATGTACTACCTAAATCGTGTCGTGTTTATCCAATAGGTCGGTTAGACAAAGACAGCCGGGGGTTACTACTACTCACCAACGATGGGGCACTGTGTCAGCAGTTAATCCACCCAGACCATCATCAAGAGAAAGAATATGAGGTGCAAGTCGACAAGCCTCTAGATCCAGGTTTTTGCCTTAAAATGGCAGCCGGCGTGCCAGTGAAGGGCCAAATAACCCTACCCTGTACCGTTGAACAAATCGCACATGACCGCTTCAGAATAGTGTTACGCCAAGGACTCAATCGCCAGATCAGAAGAATGGCACATCACTGTGGTTATCGGGTTATCGACTTATACCGAGTGCGTATCGCAAACTTAGCATTGACACAGCTAGAGGTTAACTCCGCTGAAGTGAAAGAGATTTCAGCAGAGTTAATTAAATTAGCCTAAGTGTAGAGTCACGCAAAGGACAACTATAAACCACACACCACAATAATGGCGATAGCACAGCCGAGTCCTAGCGCCCATACGATGGAGCGCAGCACGTCAATATTCGCCCAATACAGCACACAATATAATGCTCGAGCGACAATATGGCCTATGGCTAGCCATTCGACTAGAGAAGTGTAGGTTTGGGTGCCAAACGCAACGGCTAAGGCGACAGCAAAAACAGCTAATGACTCAAAACAGTTTTGATGTGCGGCTAATGCTCTTGCCCCCCAGCCCTGTCAGCTTCTTTTGCTGTTCACGCGGGAGCTTGTTGTCATAGCCCCCTTCTTTGTTCATCGCCACTGCCACAGGAATTTTGGCAAAATAAGGTAGTAAGATAGCAAGAATTGCACAGATGATTAGTATACCCACAAGATACTCCTTCAACCTTTTGATTATTCAACTCAGTAGAGCAGAATAGCGTTAAAAAGAAAAGCCATAAGTGAATACGTAATACCCTAACCTATGGCCCAATCTTGTAGCATCGACCTTAATCATATCGTGATACTGAAAATTGAACATGTGGCAAATTGTCGCAGTACGCCAACCACAAGAATGCTTCCGTAGCACCTTGAATACACATTGAATTATTTTCACTATCACGAAAATGCATTTATTCAGACTCGCTCCTATCCGGTATGCTGATACACATTCGAGCATTGTAGAGTCACCTCTCATGTGGATTTTGTTCACCTTACTAGCGGCTTTTTCTCAGGCTTGGCGAAATGCTTTTCAAAGCAAATTGAGTGAAAGCGCCTCCACAGCCAGCGTCACCTTAGCAAGATTTATTTTAGCCAGCCCACTTGCAGGCTTATATCTTTGGAGCCTTTATCAGATCACTCCTGCAGAATCGCTCGTCATTAACGATGACTTTTTAGCCTTTGTGCTGGGGGCCAGTGTCATGCAGATCATCGCGACGGGGTTAATGGTGGTGCTGTTTAAGCAAAATAATTACGCCATAGGTGCTGGACTTGCGAAGAGTGAGGCACTCGTGGCGGCGATTTTGGGCGTACTCTTTTTTGGCTCGAGCTTAACTTTACTCGGTTGGTTTGGTGTCTTTATCGGCGCCATCGCGGTGTTGTTATTGAGTGGGTTTAGCCTGCGTGCTTTCAATGGTCAAACTGCTCTAGTAGGACTTGCCTGTGGAACAAGCTTCGCGCTCACTTCTCTTTGGGTGCGTGAAGCCAGTATCGCATCGGGCCTACCTTTCCCCCACAGTGCAGCCTGGGTGTTGCTGTTAGTGCTGGTTTGCCAAACTGTGATGTTGAGTATGTATTTGACGATACGCGAACCACACTCTTGGCGCGTGCTGTGGCAACGTCGTAAACTGACGCTGGCAATTAGTGTTAGCAGTTGCATCGGTTCTATAGGTTGGTTTAGCGCAATGAGCCTTGAGCATGTCGCCTACGTGAAAACACTCGGCCAAATCGAAGTGTTTTTCACTTTGCTTATCTCATTCTTGTGGCTCAAAGCGCCGGTAAAGAAGCGCGATTCAATGGGACTCTTACTCATCGCCATTGCGGCTATTTTGGTTATGCTAACTTAAGTACCACGACCCCACTGATGATAAGTAACACGCCCAAGTAGCGCATAAAACTACTTGGGTCACCGTAGAAAAAGATACCCACTAAGAATGTGCCTGCCGCGCCAATACCCGTCCACACCGCATACGAGGTACCCAGTGGAATTTGCTTTTGCGCCAACCATAACATCCAGCCGCTCAAGGCCATAAAACCAACGGCTATCACTATGCCTAGCCAACGAGTATCGGCTTGTTGCGCCATTTTCAGACCAACGGGCCAACCTATTTCAAACAGGCCAGCCATAATTAAATAAACCCACGCCATACTATTTTTGTTTCAACTCCACAGAATACAGGTCTTTTCTTCGGTCTCGTAAATTACGCACCGTTCCTTCACTATGCAATATTTTGAGTTTATCTAAGTCTAAGTCACTAAATAACAGCATTTCCGTATTTGGTGTTGCTTCGTTGAGCGCGGCATCATGAGGAAAAGCAAAGTCCGATGGCGTCAACACCGCTGACTGCGCGTACTGCACATCTAAGCTTTCTACCTGTGGCAAGTTACCAACGCTTCCTGCGATAACCACGTAGCATTCGTTTTCAACCGCACGAGCCTGCGCGCAGTGCCTCACCCTTAAATAACTGTTTTTTGTGTCAGTCCAAAATGGTACAAACAAAATATCCAGCCCTTTTTCAGCCATGATCCGCGATAACTCTGGAAACTCCACGTCGTAGCATACTTGGATCCCTACTCGGCCCGCATCCGTATCGAACACTTCAATTTTATCACCGCCTTTGATAACCCAATCGTAATCTTCGTGAGGGGTGATATGAATTTTACGTTGTTCATCCACTTTGCCAGAGCGGTGACACAAGTAACTGACGTTATAGAGCTTGTCGCCCTCAAGTAGCGGCATAGAGCCGGTGATAATATTGGCATTGTACTCAATCGCCATTTGCGACATAGCGGCTCTAAACTGCTCGGTATACGTCGCCAACGCACGAATAGCTTCGGTCTGATTTCTATAGCTTCCGAGCCCCATTAGTGGCGCGTTAAAGAACTCAGGGAACAAGATAAAGTCACTTTGGTAATCCGAAACCGTGTCCACAAAATACTCAACTTGCTTCATTAGCTCCTCTACCGATTCCACCCGGCGCATCTGCCACTGCACTGCCCCCACTCTGACGATGGTTTTCTTACTTTCGATCACGGTATCGGTGGGCTCAAAGAGAATGTTATTCCACTCAAGTAAGGTCGCATAGCCTTCGGAGTCCTGATCTTCCGGCAAATATTGTTTAAGCAGTCGCTTTACTTGGAAGTCGTTGGCGAGTTGGAAGCTTAGAATGGGGTCGTGTAATTCTTTATGATCGACTTTGTTGATATACTCCATTGGCGACATACTGCCACGGAATTGCTTATAAAGCGGAATACGGCCACCGGCTAAAATCGCACGCAAGTTGTACTGACGACAAAGCTCTTTACGGGCATCATACAGTCGTCGACCAAGACGTAGACCACGATGGCTTTTGGCTATCACTACGTCCAGCCCGTAAAGCGCATCAGCATTACTATCACTAAAAATTCGGCTATGCGCGTCAACAATGTCTTCATAGGTATGCGGGTTAGAAAAGGTTTGATAGTCAACTTGAACACTCAGCGCGATACCGACGAGACGCTCACCGTCTTTGACACCGATCTGTCCCTCAGGAAACTGGTCAATCAACCTAAATATCGTATGACTAGGCCACGCACCACCGAGATCAGGATAGGCTTCATCCATTAATGATTTAACCTGATCGTAGTCAGACTTTTCTAGGTTACATAGCGTGATCCGCGCTTTTTCTACAGACATATCAACTCCAAAGCTTTTATCATCTATCTCTCACTCTACTACAGCCAACCTTGCTGGATGCTGAGCGAATAACCAGAGCTTAGGTCAAATAGACGGCAAATCACAATAGAGCTTCTATACTTTATTTTATTGTGAATACCACAAGAGCTTACGTTTGACTAAATACCACCCTTATAGCAAACCAGACCAAGTAGAAGCATTAAAATTTGCATTATTACGACGTGTGGCCGCGTATTGCATGTGGCTACACGCTGGCCTCATTGGTGTATTTTGGCATTTAGAGGTGAACATACTTGCTTGGGTCAACGTGGGTAGTGTGCTGATGTGGTACGTTGGCATTAAACTCATTGATGCGAGTAAGCCCTCTATTGCACTGCGGGTTTTCTGCCTTGAAGTCGCCGTCCATGCGACGCTGGTGTGTGCCTATCTCGGCATGTCACTCGGGTTTCAGTACTATCTCTGGACAGTGTCTTGCCTCATGTTGTTAGACTACCAACTCAGGTTACGCAATGCCGTGATTTATTCCGTTGTGTTGATCACGCTATTCGCAGTCTTAGAATTATTGTTTGGTGATGTTGCCTATCAATATCGCTATCAACAGTTAATTCCCTATGTCCATTTTGCCAATGTGCTCATATGTGGTATTCCAATGATCTACACAATCAGCCACATACGTAAAATGACGGTGCAACAAAGAGACAAATTAGAAGAACTCGCTGCACACGATCCGCTCACTCAAATGTTCAACCGTCGCTATGCGCGCGAATTAATCACCCATGCTAAAGAAAACTGTATCTCTACTCACTCTCCTTTATGTTTGGTGATGGCGGATATCGACCACTTTAAAAAAATCAATGACACCTTTGGCCATGACAAAGGAGATCAAATCTTAAAAAGCGTGGCCGAAACAATCAAAGCACATATTCAGCCTGCAGACATTGCCGTTCGTTGGGGTGGTGAAGAGTTTTTAATTGTGCTGGCGCCTTGCTCTAGTGGAGAGGCAATGCAGCGCATGGAAAAATTACGACGAGCCGTCGAAGCCACCAGTTTTGAAAACGAAATACTTAAAGTCACCATGAGTTTTGGCGTTGCAAATTGGGACCTTAGTCAAACTTTTGAGGTCGTCATTCAACATGCAGATGCTGCGCTTTACGACAGCAAACATTCAGGTCGAAACCGTGTTACCGCAGCACCGATTTTGCGTGTATCGGAGGGCGTAAGTTAACCCCTCCGATACGTTCAGTGCAAAGCCTTACTTAGGTGAAATGACGATCTGATGAGTTATTTTGCCCGGTAACAAAGGGGTGTTACCTCCTCCAGCATAGTCATTAAACCCCGTACGATAAAATGGTGATAGCGGATGTCCACTTTGGCCACCAGCAACCGTTAAAATCGCATTTTCTAAATGGCCAGGTTGTGCAATAAAGCGCTGTGATGCACCGAATGACTTACCTTGCACTGCTGGCATAAAGGTATCACCAAAGGCTTGTGTGGTTGGCATATCTAACAATCCACTTAGCATAGGCATTTGTTTGGAGAATGGGTGCTGCACCTTAAGTGCATTCACATCTCCCCAACGCCAAGCGGCCATATTACTGCCATAGCGTTCACTGAGTTTTTGTTTGGCTAGTTGATATGCCGCCAGCTCAAGTTCATTCCAATTGCTATAGCTGCCAAGCCAGCTATTTGGCTGCTCAGTTAAAAGCTGCCAAAGACCGGGTTCGAAATAACCTTTAACAGACTTCAGCGACAGGCTCTGCGTTTGTAAATACTGCTCTAACGGCGCATATAATGTGTCTATCAAGGCATTGCGATAAGCTTTCACCAAAGTGTAGCCAACTGAATCAGCACACGCGCAGCCCTGCCAGTCTTTAAGTAACTTTAAGTCTTTATCAAAGGAGCTTGGGTCTTGCGTTTGCAATAGCGTGACTAAACGCTCATGCCAAGGCGTTAAAAACTTCGCTTGGTTATCTAGTTGCAGCTGATAGAAATCTGCTTCGGTGAAAACTTGCTTACTAATCAGGCCATCACGAATTTGTGCTGCGCGTGCACCTGGCGCATAACCGCCATCACCAAAGCGTTGATTATCCGCGACAGACACGACTCGAGCGTTTGCAGTCCATAACTTACCGCTTTCAGGGTCTTGTACCACCGGGCGAATACTCTCGTTATTTTGCCAAGAGGATTCATACTCTTCCTGCTTCACCGCAGTATCATGAGCAAACTTGCGAGCAGGAATAGCGCCAATCGGCGTCCACGCTGCACTACCTTGACTATCCACCACGACCAAATTCTGAATTGGAATGCCCACATTTTTGGCATGTGCAGTCGCTTCTCCAACTTCAGAGAACAGCTCAAGCTGAATGAGCTCTAGATTGACTGCATAGGGCTGGTGAGCAACCCAACTCAGCGCAAGCTTTTTATCACCCAACTGCTTTACTGGGCCAAACGCACTCATTTCCAACTGATAGGTATGCACCTCACCGCTAGGTAACATAATCTCTTCAGCGATCTGCTGTGTTTTGGTGTCGCTATTAAGCTCTATCCAATCAGCAGCATCTAGATAGCCATTCGTAAATCCCCATGCGATGTGATTATTGCTACCAACAACGATGGCAGGCGCGCCAGGTAACGACACGCCTGTGACTTGTACCTCTTTACCCTGTTCCTGATAGTTTAGCTGCGCGCGATACCAAATTGATGGTACGCTTAAACCCAAATGCATATCGTCCGATAGCATAGCCGCTCCTGTTTTCGTCAGCGCACCGGTTACCGCCCAGTTGTTACTGCCATATAACGGTACATCTTCAATATGCTGGGGCTGAATTTGCGCCAGATGCGGCTCTAAGATTGGAATAGCGGCAGTTGGTGCCGTTATTACGCTACCATCTAATGCGGCTTGATGGTGGCTGGGCTGCAAAATGAAATCGAGCATACCTTGACCATATTGCTGCTTAAGGGCTATCAAGGCTTCATCACGCTCATAGTTGGCTGTTTGTAAATCTAGATACATGCTGAAAATAACTAGCAAGCTGTCCTCTGGCTGCCAAGGTTTAGGTTTTGATCCCAATAGCAAATATTCAAAACTGGTGAACCCAGATTGCGCTCGACCATCATTCACTCCACGAGTATAACGCTCAAGAGTTAATCGATAAGCACTCGGTAAGGACCGTACAATTAACTCAGCTCGCTTTCTAAACTGATGAAATCGCATCCTTTCATCTAAACCTATTGCAGCGGAACCAAATAACTCGCTCAACTCACCCGCAGCATTACGACGTAATAAATCCATTTGAAAAAATCGGTCTTGGCCGTGCGCAAAGCCCAAACCATAGGACGCATCTGCTCGCGAGTCCGCCGATACCACTGCTTGTCCCATCGCATCTCGCGCTACCGTCACGGTATTTTCAATTGTCGTAGCACTACCTTTTCCATCGAGAGCTGGCAAGCTCAATGCCAACAGACCATAGATGGTCGCTGTCCCTAGTAATACGAGCAACAGCAGTACGACAACAATTCGTTTAATCCAAGTAAGCATGGCTATCCTTTACAATGTGCTAAATATACAGTTGGAAGGTATATCATGTCATCGGCCAATAAACCAATATTCTCGACTGTGTCACAGTTATAAGACAATCAAGTTAAAACGTTTTATTTTGCTCAATTAGATTTCGCTTTGTGAGGACTGAACTATAGTTAAATCATCGTCTTCAACACAAAAGCACCATGATTTCTGAACTATCGACATCACCACTTAAATTTCGCTTTGTGAAATATAGCTTCTGGCTTCTGCTGGTCGTGATCATTGCGGTGGCATGGTATGTCGATCAAGTAAACTATCGCCGCTTAATCGCAATAGAAAAGAGTCGCTCGACCGAGGAAGTGAATGTCTACCGCACTAAAATAGAGGGTATTCTGGCAAAAAATGTACAACTTGTCAGAGGGCTAGGCATTGCCCTTTCAGGTCAATCCGAGCTATCTCAAGCTCGCTTCGAACAGCTCGCAAAACCCTTATTCGATAGTAGCCGAACCCTTCGCAATATCGGAGCAGCCCCAAATATGCGGCTCGACTATATTTATCCTTTAAAAGGCAATGAAAAAGCCATAGGCCTAAACTATCAAACCCATCCGACGCAAAAATACGGCGCATTACTCGCCAAAGAAAGTCGCGAAATCGTGATGGCAGGGCCACTAGAATTACTTCAGGGCGGGACTGGTTTAATCGCAAGAGTTCCAGTTTACACTGATAAAACCCACTTCTGGGGGTTACTCTCTGTCGTGCTCGATATGGATAACCTTTATCAACAAGCAAACTTTACCGCATTAGAAAGTCAATACCTGATTGCGATTCAAGGCGTGGATGGCAAAGGCCGAGAAGGTGATTATTTTTATGGCAACAGTAATATACATTCGCTTGCCCCCATCGCATTTAGTGTTAATGTGCCCTCCGGTGAGTGGGAACTCTACGCCGTGCCCCGCATTGGCTGGCAACCAGCAGTAACTGCAGTATGGCCTTTTCGCTTAGCAATCATCGCGCTGATTGTCATCTTTATTGCCGCATTTATCTTTATCACTCGACTGCTATCACAACTTCAACGCAATGCCTTATCACTGACCAATATGGGCATACTCGCAGAAGTTGGCGCATGGGAAATTAACGTCAAAACCCGTGATATTATTTGGTCGGACGTCACCCGTAGTATTTTCTGCGTGCCAAGGCAATTTCAGCCTACTTGGATGAATACGACAGAGTTTTTCAAAGCAGGTTTGCACAGAAAGCGCTTGCAAGACTGTATTGATGAACTTATAAAAACCGGCCATGAGTTCGAAGAAGAATTTATCATCCAAACCCAAAAGATGGATGACTTATGGGTGCTGGTGAAAGCACGCGCTATTCGCAGTGGCAAACGCACTAACCACATTTTTGGTTCCATTCAAAATATTCATAAACGCAAAATCATGGAGATGGAACATGATAAATTCGCCAAAAATAATGAGCTCCTTGCCCATTTGAGCTCTCACGAAGCCATCTTAAATAACCATCTCAGCAAAGCACTCACACTCTGTGCAGATACCTGTAGCAAAGGAGTGGAGGTTAATAAAGTTAGCATTTGGCAATTTAATGAGGATAAAAACCAGCTGATCCCAGTGTGTTTTTCAAATGCAGCGATGGATAACTTAGAGCACTTTCCTCCTTGGCGAAAAGCAATAGCGCCTGCGTTATTCAATGAAATTGAGAGTGGCCAAATAATTGCCGCGGAACAAGCTGAAAACCACCCAACAACAATGGCCCTCACCACAACGTACCTTGAGCCTTTTGAAATTAAGGCGATGCTTTGCTGCCCTATCAGTCATAAAAACCAAACCTTAGGCGTTCTTTGTGCAGAGTACGACATAATAAGTCCAGCTTGGGGTCAAAGCGATCTCCGTTTAATGAAGTCTATCGCCGCCATGTTAGGAAGCCTTTTTATCAATAAAGCCCACCAAAAGGCAAAAAATCAAGCCATCATTGATAAAGATTTAGCAGAGCAATCCGCAAAAATGAAGGCTGAGTTTTTAGCCAGCATGAGTCATGAGATACGCACCCCACTTAATGGTGTAATGGGTATGGTTGAGCTTGTCATGCACTCACAACTCACTTCGACTCAACACCACCAGCTCTCCTTGGCACATAGTTCAGCGAAATCTTTGCTCACTATAATTAATGATATTCTCGACTTTTCCAAAATCGAGGCTGGTAAGCTAACGATAGAATTTGTTGAGTGCGATCTTATCGAGATGCTCAGTAATATGCTGTCTGGGTTTGTGCGCGCCGCTGATGCCAACAATAACCGGCTGCATATCGATTTATCAGGTATGAAAGTCCATACCGCGCAAACTGATCCGAATCGCCTCAAACAAATTCTCAATAATTTGCTAAGCAATGCAATTAAGTTCACCCATGATGGTTCAGTGACATTAAGCTGCCATACAGAACAAACGGGCGAGCAAACTCGGCTTTGGTGCAGTGTAGAAGATACAGGTATCGGTATATCAAAGGAAAAGCTCAATAAAGTTTTTGATTCATTTACCCAAGCAGATATATCAACCACTCGGCAATATGGCGGTACAGGGCTTGGTCTCACCATTGCAAAGCAATTATCTCAATTGCTCGGTGGCGACCTACAAGCATTTAGTAAAGAACACGTTGGCAGCACGTTCTCCTGTAATGTGCTACTAACTGCTGCCAAACCCATTACCGAGCATGAAAAGTCTGATAATTCAACGTTATATATATTAAGCGAAATCAATGAAGACTATAGTAAACTACTGAAGCCTTGGCATATCACGTGCTTACACGTGCAGCAACTTGATATGCTCATGACTCAGCTACAACAACCATCCTCACATCTTGCTGTTATTTTGGATGCCAAGTTACTCAATGCCATACCACGGAAAAAGCAACAAGCACTCAAAACGCAGCTAACACAACAACAGATCGCTCATGTGGTTGCCGTTGAAGAACAAAGTAGTGAAACGCTCTCGCTATTTTCCTCTTGTGAGCGGGTGTACTACCCCATTACGCCATATGCAGCACTTCAGGTGTTCAACGCTGATTATCAAGATCCAGACAAGCCGAAATCCGTCAAAGCCGATTCACCGGTCAGTGCTGAACCCTTGTTAGCACGCTCAATCTTATTAGTGGAAGATAATCGGATAAACCAAACCGTTGCGATAACCATGTTAGAACGTTTAGGTGCAAAAGTAGTCTGCCAAGAAAATGGAGAGTTAGCACTTGCACACTTGCAATCGATTAACAAACCTTACGATGTTATTCTAATGGATTGTCAGATGCCGGTGATGGATGGTTATCAGGCAACACAGCAGATCCGCCAAGGTGTTGCCGGAAAAAACCATCAGAATAGCGTGATCGTTGCACTAACCGCCAACGCGATGCAAGGTGATAGAGAAAAATGCCTCAATGCAGGTATGGATGACTACCTCACCAAACCCATTGACTTTGATGAGCTAAAAGCCAAACTTCTGCAAGTAAAACCACAGCAAACAATGCAGGCACCTTCGTCTACGGCCCAACAAAGTTAGCTCGCACACTTTGCTACAGTAAATATTGGTATTATATTGCTACTATCAAGATGATGTTATACATCTCATCAGCAACAACAAAAATAAGGAAAGTGATGCAATTAGATACTCAAGAGCAACGCGTACTGGGTAGCTTAATAGAAAAGCAAGTCACCACCCCAGAACAATACCCCATGTCACTCAACGGCCTCACCAATGCGTGTAATCAAAAGTCGAATCGCGAGCCGGTAATGGAACTCTCTCAAAATGATGTGCTAGACACACTGACTCGCCTACAAGAAAAACGCTTAATTACCTGCGACGAAGCACTCTCTGGCCGCGTCGACAAGTACAGCCAGCGCTTTTGTAACAGTGATTTTGGCCACCTTAAAGTCAACGCGAAACAAAAAGCGATTATCTGTTTGTTGTTACTGCGTGGACCACAAACTCCAGGTGAATTGCGTACCCGCAGCGGCCGCCTCGCAGAGTTCAGCTCCGTACAGGACGTTGAAGCGACATTAAGTGCGATGCAAGAACATGATTATGTAGTTAAGCTTGCCAGAGAGCCTGGAAAACGAGAAAGTCGTTATCAACACTTGTTTGGTGACCAAGTCGTTGAATCAACAGCGCCTGCAAAAGCCATAACCGGCACCCAAAATGACAGCGAAATCGAAAGCTTAATTGCCGAGATTGAGCAATTAAAACAAGAGCTCGCCACCATCAAAGCACATTTAGGGCTTTAAAAAGCGCGTCAGCACCAACATAATAGAAGTTTATCGCCCCGATAGTATTGAGGAACCAGTATGCGTGAAGCAATCATGGCCGAAATGAAAGTTCAGCCAATTATTGACCCGGAATTTGAAGTCAAACGACGTGTCTCATTTTTAAAAGCACGATTACAAGCCTCTGGCTGCTTCACCCTTGTGCTTGGCATAAGCGGAGGAGTTGATTCGTCAACTTGTGGACGTCTATGTCAGCTAGCTATCGATGAACTCAATGCTGAACATGGTACTGGGGCTTATAAATTTATTGCCATGCGCTTGCCGTATGGCGTTCAAGCTGATGAAGATGAAGCGCAACTTGCACTTGAGTTTATCCAACCGAGTCAGCGCTTAACAGTCAACATCAAGCCTGCGGCGGATGCCATGCACGAGCAAGCACTTGCAGCCATGGCGGGTGGAAGCGTGCCACTGCCTTCACAAGCCAGCGTGGATTTTATTAAAGGAAACGTAAAAGCACGCCAGCGCATGGTAGCGCAGTACGAAATAGCAGGCCTGACTCGCGGTTTAGTCGTCGGCACCGATCACAGCGCTGAAAACATCACGGGCTTTTACACCAAGTTTGGTGACGGCGCCTGCGACTTAGCGCCCTTGTTTGGCCTGTCAAAACGCCAAGTTCGCGCACTAGCGGCTTTTCTCGGGGCACCTGCGGGACTAGTACATAAAGTACCGACAGCCGATCTCGAATGCGACCGCCCAGGCCTTTCCGATGAAGAAGCGCTAGGACTAAGCTATGACAATATTGATGACTTCCTTGAAGGTAAGCCTGTTAGCAGTGAAGTAAACGACAAACTTATTGCCATTTATCAGCGCACCCAACACAAGCGTCAACCAATTCCTACGGTATACGACGAACAATAGTATTGTTGGCAGGAGATAACCAGTTATTCATCCTGCCAACCTTAATTTCTCAATTCACAAGGTGATTAACGTATGAGCCCCGCAGCTGCACCTATTTTAATTACTGGTGGCGCACAGCGCATTGGACTTGCTTTGGTGAAACACTTTCTCGCTAAACAGCAAGCCGTCATATTGACGTATCGCACCAAACATCAAGTTATCGATGAACTAGCATCGCTAGGTGCCATTTGTATCAAGGCTGATTTTGACGAGCCAGAAGCAATCACGCAACTCAACAACCAAATTCGTGCCCATACCGACGCACTCAGTGCCATCATCCACAATGCATCGAGCTGGGATTGTGAAGCCAACAACCCTGATTTTTCAGCATTATTCGACAATATGATGCGGATCCACGCTAAAGTCCCTTATTTGATCAATCATGCCTTGAGCGACTTATTGACAGCTAGCAATAATGTCAGCGATGTGATCCATATTACTGACTATGTAGTAGAAAAAGGCAGTCCAAAACACATTGCCTATGCCGCAAGTAAAGCTGCATTAGATAACTTAACTCGGTCATTTGCCGCTAAGTTTGCACCTAGCATCAAAGTGAATAGCATTGCACCTTCTCTTATCATCTTTAATCAAGACGATAGTGACGAGTACAAGGCAAAAACCTTGAAAAAGTCTATTATGGGAATTGAGCCTGGTAGCAAAGAAGTTATCAATAGTGTCGACATGATACTCTCTAGCAACTATATGACAGGACGCACGGTACAAATCGACGGTGGCCGCCATTTGAGGTAACGCATTATGCAAGACAAATTACAACAGAGTTATAAAACGATTATTGACGCCGTGGGTGAAGATGCAGACCGCGAAGGATTATTAGATACGCCAAAGCGCGCAGCGAAAGCGATGGAATATTTGACTCAGGGCTACCGTCAAACACTGGATGAAATCACCAATAACGCGGTATTCAGCTCGGATGCCGATGATATGGTGCTGGTCCAAGATATAGAGTTGTACTCTATGTGTGAACATCACCTTCTACCTTTCGTTGGCCGTTGTCACATCGCTTATATACCTAACGGTAAAGTGCTTGGCTTGTCTAAATTTGCCCGCATTGTTGATATGTTTGCCCGACGTTTTCAAATCCAAGAGCAGCTAACTCATCAAATCGCCAAAGCCGTTGAGGAAGTCACCGGCGCAAAAGGCGTTGGCGTGATCGTCGAAGCCAAACATATGTGTATGATGATGCGTGGGGTTGAAAAACAAAACTCTAGTATGCGAACGTCTGTCATGCTTGGTAACTTCAGAAGCGACCCCAAAACCCGCAACGAATTTTTACAGTTAGTGAAAGGATAAGCACGCTATGTCGAATGCCATTATTAAGGTGACGAATTTAAGGCTACGTACCTTTATTGGTTTTAATCCCGAGGAGCGGGAAAAAAAGCAAGATGTCGTGATCAATATTGAAATTCACTACCCAGCGGATACGGCATGTTTAGATCATGATAACGTGGCTCACGCACTTAACTACAAAACGGTGACCAAAGCTGTCATCACACTGGTAGAAGAAGGGCATTTTTTGTTACTTGAGAAATTAGTGGCCGACATACTCGCTGAATGTCATCAGCATCAAGACGTGACATATGCAAAAGTCACCGTAGATAAACCGCACGCTTTACGGTTTGCTGATTCAGTGTCACTCACACTCGATTGGTACAGAAGCTAAGCGATAAGATCCTGATATTCACTTCCTTGCCTTCTGGTGTTAAGAAATCACCTGTAAGGCAAGGTAAATCACCAGTGCATAACGAACGCCTTTACCGAGCGCGACTAACACAAAAAACCACCCAAAAGAGGTCCGTAGAGACCCCGCTACCACAGTCAAAGGATCTCCGACTATGGGGAGCCAAGCAAATAGCAATGAAAACTTGCCGTAACGATTAAATAGTCCACAAGCCTTATCATATTGCTGTTGAGAAACCGGAAACCAGCGCTTATCCCGCCACTTAGCGATAAACCAGCCAAGATAATAGTTCACACAGCTACCAAGTAAATTACCTGTTGTCGCAGCCAACCATAACCAAACTAATTCACCCTGTTGTTTCACAACGAGCCCACTCAGCGCCAGTTCCGACGACGCAGGTAATAAGGTTGCGGCAATAAAAGCAAGCCCAAATAAAGAAAGATAAATCATATCAACGGCTATAAGAAATTGGACTTTAAGAAATCATCTAAGTGGGGCAATATACTGAAATGCGCGCAAGACTTCAAAAACACTGACACGGAAACAAGGAATAGACATGAAAACAACAATAAAAATGTTACTACTTAGTGCCGTTCTCACCACCGGATTAAGTGGCTGTAAGGCCTCTAACGAAGCACAACCACAAGCAGACGATGGCTATCAGACCTATATCCACACTGGCGACTCCTTTAAACATTTGCAATTTACGGATATCAAAAACCAAGCCGTTAGGTTCGATGCTAATCACAAAAAGCTGGTGATTTTATTTGCGACTTGGTGCTCTGATTCGCAGCGTTTATTGAGTGAACTAAAACAATCTGAATTACTCACCCAGGCCGAGTTAACCATCGTTGCCATTGGCCGAGAAGAAACTAACACTACACTTGAGCAGTTCAACGAAACCATGCAATTGCCCATCCATTTTGTTGCCGATCCCAATCGAGATATGTACAACACGTATGCCAATAAAGGCATTCCTAGAGTCATCTTGCTTGATGAGCGCAACCGAGTGATGCAAACCCTCCTCGGTGAGCAACCCAACACCTTATCAAAACTAAACTGGAATTAACGAGGTAACTATATGAATCCAGAAGTCGTTAGCATTCTCACGATGGCCAAAGTTATCCAAACCGCCGTTGCCCCTGTATTTTTAATTACGGGTATTGCTGCGACCTTAGGGGTACTATCAAACCGCTTAGCACGGATCACGGATAGGGCGCGTTTACTTGATCGCAAGATCAATACCACGCAAGATGAAGAGCTCAAAATGCACTTTAGCCGTGAAATGCGCGCACTATTAAAACGGTCTCGTTTTATTCACGTTGCATTTAGCATGAGTGTACTCAGTGCGTTGCTTGTGTGTGCAGTGGTTATGCTGCTGTTCATGTCACACTTGTACAGTATGCCATTGGGTATTACTTTATCGTCTTGTTTTATCGCCGCTATGGTGCTGCTTATTGGCGCGTTTATCTCTTTGCTGGGAGAAATCTTTTTAGCCACCCGCAGTATGCGCAGGGGCATGATATTCAAAGACATCGAGAGTTGATTATTTAAAACTAGTTGCCTCCGTCACAGGGCACTTATCGCAATTGTTTGATTATATTTGTAATTTACATTGAAAATAGGGAAAAATATTAGGGGTTTACTATGAAGAAACTACTTACCGTCACACTATTTAGCTGTCTTGCAGCAACAGCACAAGCTAACACTATGTTTGAATCGGCTGATGATGCAATTGAATACCGCAAAGCGTCTTTCCAATTGATCCGTTTCCAAATTGGCAATATGGGCGACATGCTAAAAGGCAAAGTACCATTTGATGCCGAAGTATTTAAACAACGTGCTCACAATGCTGCGCAATTATCGCAAATGCCTTGGGAAGCATTTATCGACGGTTCTGACAAAGGCAATACTGATGCCCTACCAGCCGTTTGGTCAAACAGAGCTGAGTTCGATGGTAAAGCCAAGCAATTTGCCGAGTATGCTCAAGCACTGGCTGTTGCAGCTGACTCAGGTGACAAAAAGCTGATTGCTTCTGCATTTAAAGATTGGGCAAAAGGCTGTAAAGACTGCCATAAATCTTTTAAAGATTAATCAAAACAAAACAGCCGCATATTTGCGGCTGCTTACTATCTGAATATCTCGTCACTTGCTTGGCTATCACCAACGACACAATAACTCAGACATCGCATTGAGTAACCCACAGCCCTGCTTAATCACACAGCCAAATTGAATTACTGTCAGTGCTAGACTCGTAGATGACGTTTAATGATCAGTCATCAATATAGTCGAAATCATCATCGCCTAGATTTCTACGTAGGCGTTTTTGCTCTAAGTAGTCGTCTAGCTTTCTTTTGACTTTACGCTTTTGCTTGTCATGTTGGTTACGACCCAACTTTTCAAATTCATCGTCTGCAAAATCATCATCAAGCGCATCGTAAGAGAATGTCTTACCCACAACTAACTCCAAAATAAAATAGTCATTAATAAAATGAGAGCCGTCTCTCAAGATCACTATTTAGCGCTAAATTGTCATTCTGAAAAGTGAGAGTTTCTTATCCTTACAATAAAAATTTTTTATCGCCTAATTCATTTTGACAAAAACAACTATATTTTAGTCAATTTCATCACTTTTAGAGCACATTAACTTTCAACAATATAACACAATATATTGATTTTACTTGGGTTTATATTTGGCACTGTTCTTGTAACAACAATCATGAAACTGAGCCAATAAGGATCGACCATGAATAAAATTTTACTACTAACAGCAGCAACAATGATGACAACCACCGTCGCTGCACACGAAAAAAATAACATCACGTTTAGCGGTGACAATTGTGAAGTAGAATTTCAGAATGACGTTAGGATCACACCTGATAACTTGGTGATCACAACGGCCAAAAACAAAACAGCTGAGATCAACAACCTTGGCGAACTGACACTCAATGGCGAGCGCATCGCACTTAATACACAGCAAAAAACGATGCTCACGCAATATGGTGATGAACTAAGAGGCCGCCTACCACAAGTGGCTGATATTGCTTTTGAGGGCATAAAACTAGCGGGCGTCGCCCTTAATGAAGTGGCACACACCTTTAATTTAACCAGTTTAGATAGCATCCATGCTGTGATCGATGATCTTGAAACAGAAGTGCAAAATACGTTTTATCAGCAAGGTGCGTTTGTGATGGGCAAGCAAACCTTTGATGAGTTTGGCCAAAATTTTGATAATCAGTTTGAAGAAAAAATCGAGACCGCAGTACAAGGTGCCATGATGCAATCGATAGGTAGCTTACTGGTTGCGATTGGCAACGAAATGTCAGATGCAAACGGTGATATGAGCAGCTTTGAACAACGTATGGAAAACTTCGCAACACAAATCGAAACCAAAGTTGAACAACAGGCAGAATCTATTGAGAAAAAAGCCGACGCACTGTGTGGCGATTTTGAACAAATAGCGAAAAACGAAGCTATTGTCGCAAGGTCTATCCCCGCCATGTCAGAGTACCAACTGTTTAAATTTAAATAATCTGACGTTGGCATAACTTACATCTAATTAAAGATACGTTATGCCAACCCTTTCCTTTGTGCATCGGCCAATTTCCCCAGCATTTTAATCGCTTGCTCTACCGACACATCCCACGGCAAACCATAACTGATACGTATACAATTTTGATACTTTTTGCTGGCACTAAATAGCGTACCAGGCGTAATACTGATCCCGCGCTCTAAGGCTTTTTGGAACAACAAGGCACCATCAACGTGCTTACCTAAGTCTAGCCACAGCACACAACCACCTTGCGGGCGACTGACTCTTACCTCACTACCAAACGCAACATTCACCGCTTGGATCATACGATCTCGATTCTCAATTAACCGTTTGCGGACCAACTTTAAATGGCGCTCGTAGCCTCCGGAGCTGAGAAAGTCCGCCAGTGCCCATTGATTCATTAAAGATGATGAGCAACTCAACGCACGTTTTATGCGCTTTGCTTTTGCACTAAATTGACTGGCGACCATCCAACCCACTCGATAGCTGGGCGCTGCGGTTTTTGAAAATGACGCACATGTGATCACTAAGCCCTTTTGGCTAAATGCTTGTGCTGGTATGCCACGCTGCTCGGTAAAATATAAATCGCCATACACATCGTCTTCTATCAACACCACGTCACGTTGCTCTAATAGTGCCACCAGCTGCGCACGCCTCGTATCTGGCATAAAGCTACCAAGCGGGTTACTAATACTAGTAGAAAACACACACGCTAGAATATCATGCTTTTCAAGTGCCCGTTCAAGGTCGCTCAGCCAAATGCCATCATCCGGGCAAACCGGTATTTCAATGGCCTTTAACCCTAAGTTTTCAGCCAGTTCAACAATGCCAAAATAACAGGGGGATTCAATCGCTATCACGTCTCCGGGCTTGGTCACCGCTTGTAACGCAATCGCCAATGCTTCTTGCGCGCCATTGGTGATCACCACTTCATCCATATCTATTGCTAAGCCCATATCCAAATAACGCCGCACGATTTGCTTTTTTAAACTATCTAAACCATCCATAGGACCATAATTAATGAGTTCATTCCCTGCTTCTTTCATTGCGCGGCGCATAATTTTGGCAAGCACCTGCTCGGTACCAGCAATGGCGATGGGATTGGCGATACCTAAGGGGATTGCATGCGGCTGATGGATCCCCTTATACACTTGTTCAATCAACGCCTGCTTGTTCACCACCACAGGTTTGGCGGGCAATCGTGCACGCTTCGGTGAGTCGTTGTGCGAGGCTCTGTGGCATAAAAAGTAGCCGGACTTCTCTTTGGCAATGACTTTTCCTTGATCTTCAAGTGCTTGATAGGCCTGCTTTACCGTTGGGATACTGACATTAAAGTTTTGCGCCATAACACGCAATGAGGGAAGCTTTTCGCCCGGTAAAATAGATTCTTGTTCTGCCATCGACAAGATCATTTGGATCACCTGCTGATAGAGAAAGGCGGAATGTTGGCGTTGAATAACGGTACTCATAAGCAATAATCTGTATAGGTATAAATTAGCAAATTCTGTATATAGCTTATACAGAATAACAGCGTAAACTACAGACTTCCACTGCTGTTTGAATCTAGAGCCGATCATGAAAAATCTATTTCTTTACGCCATCACTGTGTTGATTTGGGGATCAACATGGCTTGCCATTGAGTACCAACTTGGCAGCATCAACGAGTTTGTGTCGCTGTTTTACCGCTTTGGCCTCGCCGCGGTTTGTATGTGGGCGTTTGTCATCTATAAGCGTGTGCCAATGCGATTTTCTCGCCGAGATCACGGCTTTTTCATCCTCTTAGCGTTGTGTAATTTTGGTGCTAACTATCTCTTCTTGTATTGGGCTCAGGCACATTTAACGTCAGCAATGGCATCAATTGCGTTTTCATTATTATTGGTCGTTAACATCGTCAATACTAAGTTATTTTTTGCCAAACCTATTGCAAAGCGAATTTACTTTGGCGCATCACTGGGCACGCTTGGGATAGTCAGCTTGTTTTGGCACGATTTGGTCGCATTTGATTTGCAAAGCGAGGCCTTCTTGGGATTATCATTAGCTCTATTAGGAACAGTGGTCGCGTCACTCGGTAATATGGTGAGCGTGCGCAATTCCAATCAGCAAATTGATGTTATGGCAGGAAATGCGTGGGGCATGCTATACAGCGCTGTCATGTTAGCAACCTACGTCGCCTTTAGTGAACATCAGTTTATCAACCAAGCGCCGGCATCATATTGGTGGTCTCTGATTTACCTCAGCGTGTTTGGCACCGTCATTGCCTTTGGTTGTTATTTCTCACTACTCAAGAATATTGGGCCTGAGAAAGCGAGTTATTTGATAGTGTTATTTCCTTTTGTTGCCGTGGCCTTGAGTACCTTATTTGAAGGCTTTGAGTGGCAGCAAAACACCTTTATTGGATTTATTTTGGTCATCCTAGGTAATGCGATTGTACTCACGCCTTTAGATCGCATCTACGCTTGGTTGTCCATTCGGTCCCCAGTTAGAAGTTGAAGTCTTACCAATGCTTTAGCTTCTTACTTTTCAGCGCCATTTTATAATGGCGCTTTTTTTATGTTCAGAGCTTTGCGACAGCAAGTTATCGTCGCAGGCGTGCGCCCAACAATCTCGCCATCAGCCTCAATGTCATACCCCTCTTGTGCGATATAAAGCTCTGCAATGCGGCCGTGGTGCACATTTCTTGTACCCATGTGGCGTTTAAGTAGCATATTGACAAACAATACCATCCGCTGCCAATGCGTTTGCGGCGTGAACCACAGCAGCTCCAACTGACCGTCATCAAGACAAGCCATAGGAGCAGGAGTTAACCCTGCCCCAAAGTGTTTGCCATTCGCAAGTAACAACATCATACCCTGCTCAGGCCACGCATTGCTGTGATAGCGAATGAGCTTGGCAGTAAACAGCGACATTAATCCCGCATAGGTATAGCTCAGCTTTCCTAACCGTTTGGTTTGTCCTAAGTTATTCATGACATGCGCGTTAAAGCCAATCCCAGCAACATTGACAAACCAGCGCCCGTCCACTTTACCCAAGTCAATACTCGAGATCTTGTCTGAAAATACAGCTGCTCGCCACTGTGCTTTAGAATAATGAAACTGCCGAGCAAAATCGTTGCCCGTCCCCGCAGGCAGCAGCGCAAGCGTGTTATCCCGTTCAGCAATGGCATTGGCGACTAGATGCAAAGTGCCATCCCCCCCAATCACCACCACGCTCACTTCCGCCGTAGCTGCTTGAGCAATTGCGTCCCTATCTGCGACAAAGTTTCCAGTGGTATTAAACCAAGTTGCCGTCAACTGTTGTTGTTTTAATTGTTGCTTTAACCATGCAATTTGCGCTTTCCCCTCAGCACCCGCTAAAGGGTTGACTACCACCAGCATAAAAACCCTTAAATACAAAAACTCAACTTATATGAATAAAAAACCAAAACTAAAACCAAAAATAAAAAACAAAAACCACAAACACCCGTATTAATTGGGATGCAGCCTAATAAAGACAATCACACTTATGCATAACCATGCAAAAAAGCCATTAAAATAAAAATGAACAAACCATTAATTCATTAGTTATTTTTATCCGAAAACATCAATTTTTATCGTTTTAAATTTAAACAAATTGCGTGCAAAATAGCCTTGTTTTCAATCATAGTTTATTAGGAGCCAGACATGCTTAATTCAGCTGCACCTTGCAGCCCATCACAAAACACGTTTAACCAAACACAACCAACTAAACAACGTCGTATCAATTGGACGAAGTGGTTGGCAGTATGTGGTCAACACTTAGCGTTAAAAGACGTGATTATGTATAAGTAAGTCTGCACAGAGCATGGCGTCCCAACCCGCCATGCTCTCGTCAGCATTTGTTTCAATAGACCATAAAAGCACCACTTCAACCAGCATTTTTGTACAAAACCTCTTCGTCAAACCGCTAATTTCTAGCACAATTTTAAAAAAACCTCACTTTTAGCACATTTTTTAAGCAAACAGTTTAAAAACGGTTTACAGCGCCTAAATCGCTAAGTATTATCTTTGCCCATGGAGAGATGGCTGAGTGGTTGAAAGCACCGGTCTTGAAAACCGGCATACGTTAATAGCGTATCTAGGGTTCAAATCCCTATCTCTCCGCCATTTTTAAAGTATTGCGCCGGAGAGGTGGCCGAGTGGCTGAAGGCGCTCCCCTGCTAAGGGAGTATAGGGTTTGTAGCCCTATCGAGGGTTCGAATCCCTCCTTCTCCGCCATCACTTATAAGAAAACCGCTTAATTGCGGTTTTTTTATGTCTGCGATTTATCACTTCCACACACAACTGGTCAGATGTCTTTAACCTATGCTATGTTGAGATCTGATTGGGGAAATGAGTGTGACGAATGAAAATCCATGTCTTAGAAGGCTATATTCAACATATTTATCTGGTTGAACACGAAACGGGCCTGCTGTTACTCGATGGTTGCTGTCGTGCCGATGTTGAGTTGGTCTGCAACTACATCCTGCAACTGCAAAAGCCACTAAGCGCACTCAAACTGATTGTGGTCACGCATATGCACCCAGATCATGCCGGTGGCGCACACAAACTCAAAAAACTCACGGGCGCAAAGATTGCGGCCGCAAATGCCCCCAGTCAGTGGTATCGTGGTATTGATGGTGTCATGATGCACCTCTCCGATATGGCGCTGGCACTTTGGGTTGCAGGGAGAAAGCGCAAGGCCAAGCGTAACCTTTGGTATCCAAGACAATTATCACCAGACTTTTACCTAGCCGACGGTGATAACTTACCTTACTTTAACGAATGGCAAGCGATACACACACCCGGTCATACGGATAGAGATTTGAGCTTGTATCACCTCCCCAGTAAGCGCATTTATGTGGCGGATTTGACGGTAAAAGTGAAAGGGCAATTTGTTGCGCCTTTTCCGGTATTCTATCCACGCTTGTATCGCCAATCTCTTGCCAAAGTAAAGGCTCTACAACCCCACTCCGTGATCTTGGCGCATCAAGGAGAAGTGCTTGCAGAAGAAATTGATTTCAACGCATTGATAGCGCGCGCGCCCAAGCAACCAATGACACATTGGCGCTCGGTGAAGAAGAAGACTAAAAAAGCACTAGGATTAGGAAACTAGCTTTCGTTGATAACCCGCACCAACTGCGCGATGTCCTCCTGACTATTATAAATATGTGGTGAGACACGAATACCGTAGCGACGATTATCCACAGCAATATCTGCGTGCTTAAGCTGCTCCATCACTGCCTCATGCTGCGAGCCAAAATGCAAAATAGCGGTCCCAGAGCAAGCACTCTGTGCTGTAGGAGAGCGATAAAATTCAGGCAATGCCGCATGTAACTCAGATAACAAAGCAAAGTTGTACGCTCTTACTTGCTCAATCCCAAGCTCGGCAAAATAGCCAAGGCTGTGCCCCGCATAGATATAAGGTGCCACACTTGGTGTACCGCCCCAAAAACGCAGCGCACTTTCACTCAGCGCAAAATGATGAATATCAAACTCGAATGGATTTTGATGCGAGAACCAGCCAACGTCTTTTGGTTCGCAATAAGGCAAGACATCCTCATTCACCCAGATGAAACCTGCGCCAGGGCCACCGCAGCTCCATTTCACACAAGAGCCGATAACGCAATCCGCGCCCCACTCGCTTAAATTTATTGGTAATACACTAAGTGACTGAGCAATATCAATAATACTTCGACAACCATATTGGTTAGCAAGGCTAATGATGTCAGCAACAGGCGCCTGCTGACCGCTGTTCGAATAAACATGACTGACAAATACCCAGTCAATTTGCTCGTCAATATAGTGCTGCCACACACTTAAGTCGTGCATATTCATCGCTTCGGGAATATAAACAATCTCAATATTGTCCAGCGCATTTTGTAACGCAAATCCCATGCTGGGGAAGTCTTGCTCACTCATCAATACGCGTACTTTGCGAATGCCACTTTCGGGCAAACTCATCGCCCATTTCGTTAAACCACTGGAAAGGTTTGTTTGCGGACAAAACAGGCGCGCATCAGTGTGTAATAGGGAAGCTAGGGCTGAGGTAAAGCGATCAATACCGCTTAGCCACTGCTGCCAAGGCTCTTGATTTTGTTGTTGCCAGGGCACCATAAATTGCTGATGGAAATCTTCCACTGCAGATTTCAACATACGACCAACGGAATGACTCAATAAATAGCGACCCGTAGGCAAGTGAAAATCATCCCTATATTGCTTCATGCTTAACCCCTATTGCTTGGCGTAATCGTTTTAAATCATGATGCCGAGTAAAGATATCAGCGCGCTCGGCTGCAGCTCGTCTATCTCTTAAGTCTGCGAGTTCTTTGAGTAACACTTCAATCGGTGGACCACTGGCGGTCACTTTACTTAAGTGCTGTTGCTGCATTGCTTGCGAAGGTTTGGCGATATACTTTTCGACGAGTTGATTGTGATGTTGTATGGCCGTATCTCCATGCAGCTTACACACTTGTATAAACAAGCTACAGGCAGGGCCAAACCAATCACTTTTCGGTCCTTTCACTGCACTCAGAAACGCATCCATTAAATTAGGCGTACGCATGCATTCACGCAGGGTTGCTTGGTCTTCTGGCATCATATAGAGGAATTTTTCCACCAGCATTTGACCATAACTAATGTCATTCGCCGGGCATAACCCCAACATCATATCGATAACATTGATACCCGCAAAATCTCCAGCGTTTGCACCACGATAGACCTCTTTTCCAACTCGGTAAGGTTTGTAATAGGGTCGTACAACGTAAAAGAATGCCTCGGTATCTAGCTCCTTAAATAACTCTCGATTAGACTCTATCACCTCAAGCAGCGCTTGCTTAACTTGTTTGAGTAGCACCAATGACATGGGATGAGAAATTCCCAAATGATGCACTTTCATTAACGATTCGGACGCACGTTTATAGGCAAGAATGGCCTGAGTATTGTAGTCGATGAATAAGCGCTCTGCCGGATGAGAAGTAAAGCGCTTATACACGCCGTTGATTGCGCGGTTATGTGTGGTGAGATGAGCCGTTGCGAAGCGCGGCGTAACCCCCAAAGAGGCACCAATGTGCATGGCCAATGCCGATGCTTGCGTTAGTGGAGACACCTTTTCACGGCTTGGCTCGGTAATTTCGTGGCGTCTGCATGCAGCCATAAATAGACCAACATTACCGAGTAAGTCGAATGCTTGCTCAAAGCCTTCGTCGGTATTGCCTTCTTCTAGCAAGGCTTGGATCAGTTGATTACCTTCTTCTAATAACTGTGCTTTTAGCGTTTCACCAACGCCTTCAACGTTTGCTTTATCCTGCTGCTGCCAATAAAGATGTTCAAGCTTGTCATTAAGGTCGACAAACGGACCTCTAATCCAAGCGTCAAATTGTACGGCTAATGGACTCATGATTACTTCTCGTGATTATTCCATAGTTAAGGCTAGCAAATCACCACGAGCATAATTTGCCAATTTTCTCTAAAAGTTTGATACTGATTAGCAAGAATCACTCTTTTATTTGGTTTATGTCGGTAAATCTAGATACCAAGGACAAATTGCTCCTTAACGCCTTGCAACATAATGCACGTTTGAGTAATGCCTCACTCGCCGAAAAGGCAAACCTTTCCGATACTCCCTGTCTTCGACGCGTAAAACGCTTACAAGATACAGGAGTAATTTCAGGCTATCATGCGGCACTTGATAGAGCGCAAGTTGACCTAAGTATTTTGGTTTATGCATTTATAAAGCTCAGTGAAAATACCGCAACTGCAGCGCATTTATTTGAACAACACGTGGAATCTGAAGATCAGGTGATCAGCTGTTCGGTGATCTCCGGAAGTTATGATTACCTGTTGGAAATCGTAGCAAAGGATTTGCCCAGCTATGAACAGTTCGCCAAACATCAACTGGGGGCCTGTAAGGTGATTAGCGGGATTGAATCAACGATTGTACTAAAGCAAACTTTTGCAAAACGCATATTACCGATCCGCTAACCATTTTTATCGTCATCTGTTCTCGCTATACTGCATGTGATTTTATGCTCATAAGGACCGACAATGCGCCACTACCTTACCTCCACAGTATTTGCTTTTAGCCTGCTCGGCTCACCTTTGGTCATCGCACAAGACTGTGTTACCCAAGTGAGTGATATGTCGCTATTCACCAAGAGCAAAGCGTCGGGGTTATTCCGCGAAGCAATCGATAAAGGCCCCGTCACCGTTGATATAGGGAATATAAAAAACTATAACGATTATATTCGTTCGACTAAGCAAATTATTGAAAGCCGCAATCCTCGCGCTACACTGCCGTGCCCGTTAATGACGCCCACTGCAAAAATACTCAACCTGACAAATCCCAAGGTAAGTGACTTAATCGCGCCATTTTCACTTGAGCATGACAACAAAGATCACGCCATTTTACTTATCCATGGTCTGACCGATTCTCCTTTTACTTTTCACTACCTTGCGGCAGCGCTCTATGAAGCGGGATATAATGTCAGAACCATGTTACTGCCAGGCCACGCGACTGCACCAAGCGATTTAACCGAAGTTGATATTGACGATTGGCAAACCCATACGGATTATGCCATCGCACAGACGAGCCAAGATTTTAAGCATTTTTCCGTACTTGGTTACTCCACTGGTGCCGCCATAGTGCTGAGTAGCATAGCGAAGCACAAGCCCAATAATTTAGGCTCTGTTGCACTTATCTCACCCGCCACAGAGCCACATAATAAGAACGGTTGGCTAGCCAAATGGATTGATTACGTGCCATTTGTCAATTGGATAGATGAAGACGCAGATTTGGATTTCGCCAAATATGAATCTTTCCCATGGCATGGCGCAACGTTAGCCCATCAGGCTATGGCGCCACTCAAATCACTCACCACTTTGCCAGATGTACCGATGTTTATCAGCTATAGCGATGTCGATACCACCATAGACAATCATGCAACGGCAAAGCTGCTAGAAAAATGGCAACCTAAATCAACATTGACCCAATTTATCTACTCGGAAACGCCATCGACTAAGCAAGGTGTGAATTATCGGAGCGTGAAAGCCGACAACATTGTCGATATGTCTCATATTGGTATTTTGCAGCCACCTGAACATATTTTTTACGGCAGCAAAGGGCCTTATCGTAATTGCACCAGTTACCACTTAGAAGACCAAGCCTTCATTAACTGCCGCACAGGTAAAACTGTCCATTTTGGCGAGCGTCACGAGAAAAGCATGACGCAATACACCGCTCTTGCGCGGATCACGTTTAACCCTGATTACAGCAACTTTGAGCAAGCACTGCTCGCATTTTTTGACGGCCACAATGACTGAGTACCAACACAGGTTTATTCATTCCCTGACTGAAGTGACAGAAGCACAGTGGGACTGTGCTTCACCATCACATGTATTTACGAGCTACGCGTGGCTGCTTGCATTAGAGTCGAGCGGCTGCACCAGCAAAGAGACTGGCTGGATACCACATCACCTAATGATTGAACGCCAGGGCGAGTTGATTGCAATTTTACCAGGCTATATTAAATCGCACTCTTATGGCGAGTACGTTTTTGATTGGGCTTTTGCTGAAGCCTACGAGCGCCATGGATTAGATTACTATCCGAAATGGCTATGTGGCGTCCCCTTTACGCCCACTCAAGGGCCAAGAATATTAACGAAACGTCTATCTTCTTGCTTGCTTGAATATATTGACGCTACGCTCACAAGCCTCGCCCAGCTAGGCATTAGTGGAGTCCATATTAATTTTTGTCGTGAAAGCGATTTTCTCACTCAAAGTCATTTAACGATGCGCCGCAATGTGCAATTTCATTGGCATAATCGAGGTTACGCCGAGTTCGCTGATTTTCTCGCACGACTCACATCAAGAAAGCGTAAAATGGTCATGAAAGAGCGCCAAGCTGTGACCGCCCAGGGTATTAACATAAGCTGGACTGTTGGCAGAGAAATAAGCACAGCACAACTTGATGCCTTTTTTCTCAGTTACCAGCTCACCTATCTTAAACGCTCGCGGCACCACGGCTATCTCTCTCGCGACTTTTTTCAGCAAGTTATCACCTCAATGCCAGATAAGCTTCGTCTTTGCTGCGCTTACTTAAACCACGAAATTATTGCCACTAGTTTATATCTTGTGGATGGTGATACCTTGTATGGTCGCTATTGGGGCGCAATTGAGGATAGTTACGACTTTTTGCATTTTGAGCTGTGTTACTATCAAGGCATAGAGTACGCCATTGCTAATCAGCTTGCTGTCTTTGACGCGGGTGCTCAAGGCGAGCACAAGTTAGTGAGGGGTTTTGAGCCGGTGTGGAGGCAATCGTATCACCGCTTATTTCAACCTGACTTTCAACACGCGCTTGAGGATTTTACCAAGCGCGAAGCGGACGCACTCGGGCATTACTTTACCGAGTGCCAAGCAAAGCTACCGTTTAAACACCAATAAGCGATTATTAGCCGGCATCGCATAGTCTTGCTGTAGTGTAAGTCCTTGCTCTGCCGCAAGCGCCAATACCCATTCTTGATCGCGAATGCCACTCTCTTTGTCTTGCGATTTTAAATATGCATCAAACTCTCGGTTACTCTCGCTGGTAAATTCACCTTGATAATTAAACGGCCCATAAACTATCAGGTAGCCGCTTTCTTTAAGGTGTCGTCCAACTCCTGCGATTAAGCGCTCAACGAGTGTTGATGACACAATGTGCAAGGTATTAGCGGTATAGATCACATCATAACGCTGATTAACAGGCCACCCATGGTACAAATCTAGCGCCAATGGCGGTAAAGCATTTTCTAACTCGGCGTCATCAAGCCACGCTTGAATACCTGCGTGATTAACCTCCCTGTCCGCCGTCTGCCACGTTAAATGCGGTAACGCCGCAGCAAAGTGCACCGCATGTTGACCCGTACCAGAGCCTACCTCTAACACTTCCAAAGGTTTATTTAGATAGGGAGTGAGCTTTTCTAATATTGGCTGTTTATTGTTTTCACACGCTTGAGAGTATGGTTTTGTCATCTCGTTTGCACTATTTTGATCGATTTATGCGCCCCATTGAGGCAAGAATCTATCTCAATTGCAAGGTAAATAGCTAAAACTTCCACTAAGCAATTAAAATTAGAAAAGAAATTTATTTTGGTACAACTTCTGCTAAGTTTAAAGAGTACTAAGAGGAGAAGCGAGCATGAAAATTTCAGAGATCACCCAAATGCCAAGCCAACTTAAAAGCGAAGGACTTGTCCTGAAGAAGCGTAAAAATACCTTCACGAAAAGTCGCGCTTACCGACAAGAAGTCGCTAACCTGATGCAACTCGAAGAACAAGAGAAAGAGCATTCAGAGCAGCAATATCTCCTCGGCTATAATTAAGCTGAATCACACTTTCTTAAATTCATTTCAGACTCATAGTGAGCTGCTATGGTGAATGCTAAACAAATTGTTTGGCAGTGCGAATACTAAAGCTTGAATTGCCAACCAAACGATGTAATGATAACCATTATCATTACATCGTTTGGTTTTGTATTTATGCAGCTAGCTACTTTATTACAAACTTATCGTGCGAAGCTTAATCGCCACTGCCAGCGACCACAACTTGAGGCGCCGCTCTTGGTTGCGGAATATATTTCGGCAGGCATAGGCATGGCGAAATGGTACGAGCGCCATAATAACCCGCTGCTGCAAGAGCTTTATCTTAAAAATACATTGTCCGAACTGTTAGAACAGATTGCCGATCCACTCGTTGATACAGCCATACGTAAACAATGCATGGATCAATTATTTAAACCTTTGTTGGCACTAAAACGGTTTTATAAACATCACCATACTTCGTCACGGCAATTTTTGAAGCTCCAGCGAGATGCGTGCCAAACCTGCCAGCAGTTTAACCCTTTTTATTAGGAGCAACGATGACTACATTTCGTCAAGAATCCGATAGTATGGGAACATTAGATGTTCCTGAGCATGCGCTCTACAAGGCGCAAACACAACGCGCTGTAAATAACTTTCCTATTAGCGGGATCACAATGCCAAGTAGCTTTATCAAAGCCTTGGCCTATATCAAACAAGCCGCAGCAGAAACCAATCAATCCCTTGGCCATCTATCAAGTGATAAAGCAAAAGCAATTGTGAGTGCCTGTCAGCAGCTCATTGATGGCAAACACTTAGATCAATTTCCAGTGGATGTCTTTCAGACTGGTTCTGGTACCAGTTCAAACATGAATGCCAACGAAGTGATAGCTACTCTAGCTACTGAATTGAGCGGTGTCTCAATTCATCCTAATGATGACGTTAACATGGGTCAAAGCTCAAACGATGTGATCCCAACGGCGATTCACGTGAGTAGTGCAATCACAGCGGTGTATGACCTTCTACCAGCACTAAAACACTTATCTAGTAGTATTGAACAAAAAGCAGAGCAAGTTGGCCATCACGTCAAAACTGGCCGGACGCACTTGATGGATGCAATGCCAGTGACCTTTGCACAAACATTAAGTGGCTGGCAAGCGCAAGTAGATAATGCCTGTCAGGGCATTGTTCATTCCTTAGAAAAAGTCTACGAGTTAGGTCAAGGTGGAACAGCGGTAGGCACAGGTATTAATGCCGATCCTCAGTTCGCTAAATTATTTAGCCAAAACCTGAGCACTAACATCGGGATCCGTTTCAGTAAAGGCAACAACTTTTTCTATCATATCGGCTCACAAGACGCGATTGTGGGACTTTCAGGCCAACTTAAAACCTTTGCAGTAGCACAAATGAAGATAGCCAATGACTTGCGCTGGATGAATTCAGGACCGCTTGCTGGCCTAGGTGAAATCGAGCTTGAAGCGCTACAGCCAGGCTCTTCAATCATGCCAGGTAAAGTAAACCCAGTTATTCCAGAAGCGGCTGCAATGGCCAGTGCTCAAGTGATAGGTAATGACGCAACGATTAGTGTTGCAGGCCAGTCTGGCAATTTTGAGCTGAATGTTATGCTGCCAGTGATTGCATTAAATATTTTGCAAAGCATTGAGATCCTCTCAAATACCGCGAGGCTACTTGCGGACAAAGCTATTTCAAGCTTTAAGGTGAATGAGCAGAATATTCAAAAGGCACTGGCTAAAAACCCGATTTTAGTTACCGCGTTAAATCCTGTGATCGGGTATGAAAAAGCAGCACAAATTGCCAAGCTTGCCTACAAAGAAGGGCGTCCAATCATAGAGGTCGCTGCTGAGCAAACCGATCTGAGTGAACACGAGCTCCAATCATTACTCGATCCACAAAAACTCACCAAAGGCGGTCTATAGCGCTGTCCCTCACAGCCTGCAATCACATATAGTGTATGCAGGCTGCAGAGCTTGCTATTCCTTAAGGACTTGCGTAGTTTATTTAGCAAACATTAGGAGAGCATATAATGAACAAGATGATCCCCACTTTACTTGCAACCTTTTTGCTGTTTGGTTGCCAAGAAGAAGTAACTAAAGAAGAGGCTGTAGAACAAAAAGCACAAGAGACCAAGCCTGTAAGCGAAAAGCACACCGAAATTAAAGAATCAAAAGAAGCAAGCTTACCTATTCAACAAGATGGTAAAAAGCTCGATACCTCTGACATCAAAACCCATAAACAATCATTGGAAAGCGTCGTGGCCGACAAAAGCTGTGATAACGATACCCAGTGTAAAGTCATTGCCGTTGGCGATCGTGCCTGTGGTGGCCCCTCTTCTTATCTAGTGTATTCAACAAGATCAGCAGATGAGGCCCAAGTTAAGCAGTTAGCGGAGCAAATTACTACAGTAGAGCGCGCCTATAATATGCAAAATCAGATGATGAGTATCTGTCAGCATTTAATTGAACCCGCAACACAATGCGTTGAAAATAAGTGTGTTAAACTAGAAAATAGTCGTCCTACATACTAGAGGCAATAATGAAGTTAGCTATTTCTCTCGCTTGCATCGGCACACTAATTGCGGCGTTATCTGGCTGTGAAATAACACCAAGCGATGCAACAAGTCGCTCGAATGCTACGCATACACTCAGCGATATAAAAGCAAATATAGGATGTGATGCAAGCTATCAGTGTAAAGTAATTGGAGTAGGTGAGCGATTAACCTGTGGTGGACCAAGAGAATACCTGATCTACTCAACGAAGCATACTGATGAGCAAGATGTAGAAGCTGTCGTTAGCGCCATTACAGAGCAAGAAAAGCTGAATAACAAAGGAAAAGCGCCAGCGGTTAGTTGTGAACCTGTAATGCCAATACAAACACTATGTATTGCCCATACCTGTCAGGCTGTGCCTCTATAGACTGATGAGCACTCAGGTTATCGGATAAGCTCATTGATCACTGAGATCACCATCACTAACAGCGCACAAATACTCGCATTAATAATGTACTTCACTTCAAGCTGCTTCTTAATCCAATAGCTATACATAAAGCGAATTAAGTAAGTGGCTGAAGTACCAAACAATGCAAATATTACCAACAGTGCAATTAAATGAAATGACACACTAAGACCCCCTGTTTTTAGCCCATCATATCGTTAATTGACCCTTCCTTATAGCCCTTATTGCATAAAACCATATAGCAGCTTCTCGCTTGCAAATGCTCGGTGGATAAACCACCTCCCACCATGTTGCACTGTGCCTATACTGTGGTAGGAGCGCATTTACTTAGGTTTAGAAAACCTCGCGAGATTTTTAAATCACACATAGCAAAAAACCCGTCGCATTGCTGCAACGGGTTTCTCTTATTTGGCCCTGGCGATGTTCTACTTTCACATGGGTAATCCACACTATCATCGACGCTGTTTGGAAAAAGCGATTAAATTCTTTTGTCTACTTTAGTCTATTAACTTCTGTCGCTTATAAACCACTTTGGCGTTGTATGGTTAAGCCTCTCGGGTAATTAGTACGAGTTAGCTTAATGCCTCACAGCACTTCCACATCTCGCCTATCAACGTTGTA
>NZ_JAKRFW010000042.1:0-49022 GCF_022347905.1 Pseudoalteromonas sp. Of11M-6
CGCCAAATACAGAGAAAGGCTCGCAGATATTAGCTGGTTTATGCGAGTGCTTAACGAAGACATCGCCCGCCGAGCAAATAAAGAAGATAATTGTACAGGTCGGTTTTGGGAAGGACGATTCAAATCCCAAGCATTACTGGATGAGGCAGCACTGGCTGCTTGTCTCGCTTACGTAGACTTAAACCCCATTAGAGCCAAAATCGCCGCAACGCCTGAAACCTCAGACTACACCAGCATCAAAAAGCGCATCGACCACGCTAAGCTGGGCAAACAACCAAAAAGCCTACTACGCTTTGCTGGTAGCCCGCGAAAACATATGCCAAAAGGCCTGCCTTTTGAACTCAAGTCCTATATTGAATTAGTTGAGCTCACGGGAAAATGCATTCGAGTCGATAAACGCGGGTATATCAATGAAGTACAACCGATTCTTACTCGACTCAATATAGAACCTGAGAACTGGATAAAACTCACCACGCAATTTTCTCGGGTATTTCATGGTGCAGTGGGCCGAGAACGAACAATAACCGCTTACTGTGAAACACTGCAAAAAAGACGGCGGACAAACCTAACAAACTGCGAGCGTTTGTTGGCTTAGCAAAACTCACATTCTCAACTCTAGAATTTCTTACTGCTGTATTTGCAGCGCGTTGTCGTGCGCGATAAACCTGTTTTGGTGAAAAGATACGCTTGGGCGCTAAAAATTAGCCTATAGAAAAATGTTTTTGTACCCAGCGACTGAAGTATTTTTATACTTTTTACTTCACTTCCTCAGCTTTGACGTTAATAGTGGTGGGTGTCACTTCTTTTAGTTATAGCTGATTAGTGAAATCAATGATACTGAACCTCCAGCTTATCTAGCTCTGTTTCAAGAAATTTGACATCGTGTTTCATTCGTTCATTTACTTCTGCTAGTTTCTTGCACAGTTCAATGGAACAGTATGGTTTGTTTTTATATTCTTCAAATATACTTACCAAACAAGCAATATTGTTAGATAATTGACCCGCATAGTTAGCCCACTGCCATTGGTTTTTTACTACTATCGTATCAAGAGTGCAAAAGCGTGATGAAAGTTCCTCAAGCACCGCATCTATTCGCTGTTTTTCTACCTCAAGTAAATCGGTAGATTCTATTTGCGATGTTGAATTAGCGTATGCCGATATATACCACTGCATGTTTAGACTCTCAAATTTCCTTAACGATTCCATACAACTCCATATAAGCGATATATGTTTGCCGTACTTTAGCTGCTTCTTCCATACATCAATACCTCTATAAGCTGTGATAGCAGCTATTATTCCTGCACAACCACCAAAAAAACCTCCTAAGGAGGATAGCAAGTTTACTAACCCCAAGTGATTGGCCAGATCAAAGTCGCCACTGGCTACTAGAATCGATGCACCAAATATACCTATGCACAAGCAAACTAAACATAGTATTAAAACGGCAAAATTGTTGATATCGGGTATCTCCAAGCTTAAGGGTAACAAAACTAGTTAGTTAACATAAAACCCACACAGTCTCTGGTTACAAACAATCCAATACAATTCAAAAGTAGAACATTAACTTAAAGAGGTGGCGTACAATTTTGTGGTTATCTCGGGTCTAGAAAATCGATCAATGATTGCTTAAATAGCCGAACACCATCGGGGTTTAATTCTTGCAGGTAAGAATAAATAGCCTCTTTTGACATAAGTTGCTTCCCCGCATGCACCCTGATTAGTTTCTTAAATACATTCTTTGCCCTAGTTGATTCACCTTTTCCTTCAATTGACTTAACCCTCGGGAGCCTTGCGTCTTCACTCAGATACTGTTCATAAATGACTTTCTCAATGCTAGCAAATGGCAAAAAGAACACTTTATTATTATCTTTAACATAGCGTTCGCCTTTCTGATCACCGTCTAATACAGCGATTACGTTATCTGGCTCTGAAAGAAACTTGCCAACTTCATTTCGATCCATAAGGTCAACAACTTGAGTGCCTCCCGCAATATGGATAATTTGGTACCTAAAGAATGGATGTGTACCATCAGTTGCCAGTAAATACTTCATGTACTCTTCTAGGCACTCATCTTCGGTTAATATGTATCTGTCAAATCCGATAAACCCGTACATAACACTTTTTATGAAGTTGTAAGAACGCGGTGATAATGAAACTGAATTGCCTTGGTCGGTGCTCTCCATGTAGTAAAGTTCGCCTTTTTCCAGCGTTTTCATTAGTGCTAGGGAGTGGGTTGTGAATACAATATTTATTCCATACTGTGTACAGTACTCTCTCAGAAGTCCAACAAGGTTAACTTGAGCGCTAGCATCTAGAGATATATCAATCTCATCAATTACAATGAGTTTTTTTCGGCGAAGCATTTGTTTGTATAAATTTATAACAAAGTACTCACCCGAACTGAAATAATCTTCGCGGATATAGAATCGCTCTTTTTCATCTTTAAGAATGAAATAATAAATATTCTTTTTTATTTCAACCTGCTTTAAATTTTCAAACCTTTGGTCACCATAAACCTTTTCTAAGAAAGCGATCAGTTCTTCTGGTCTAGTGTATGTGCCAACAGCAATGTTTGCTCTGAGATCTTCGTCAATATCTGCCAAAAGCCTAAAATGATTAAACCTTTCACCATGAGGGATAGGAAGCTCTACATTTATCATAGAACGCACGCGGTCAGGAATATGCTGCTTGCTATCAATGCTCTTTAAAAAGCGGTTGTATGTAAACTCTATCGCGCCAACCCCTTCAATTTCATAGCTTATAGAGCTTTCGGAGGTAAAGATGTATGGAGCAGCGGTTTCTTGGAATGTATTATTAACAGATAAGTTTTTAATAGCCCTTATTAGGGTCGTTTTTCCCATACCGTTTTTACCTGCAATGCAAGTCAGTTTATTTTCGGACAAATCAAACGTAACTTGCTGCCTAGCAAGGTGCTGAACATTATTGATAGTTATTGTTACTTTCAAGTTAGGTCACCGACTTACGAATAAACATATCGATCACAGTATTCCCGTATTTTCTTCTGAGCTTTGCAACATACTGTTTATCCATCGCATTAAACGCTATAAGCTTACCAGACAACATGCCGATGGCTCTTTCTCTGATTGTTTTATCATCCGTTTCTGGTGTTTTACTATCAGCGCATTTTTTAAAGAAATCCTCAAACTTTTGATCATCCGTCAAGAAGAAGTACAGTAGCGACTCTACTTCTTTTTTATCCGGACTAGGGATTGTCACAACGCCATTAGGTAAAATGTTGAACCCTAGTATCTTAAAGCTATGCCCAACTTTATGGGTCTTTGTCTTTGCCTTATTGATACAGAGAGAATTATTTACGTGCTCAATGAGTAAATTATCAATGACCGTTTCTATTGATTCCGTAAAGTCGTTTAAACTCCCAGAAACAATTAGATCATCTGAGTACCTTGTATACTTGAGTTCATTAGCTTCACAGTATGCTTCTAATGCATTATCAAATCTAAACAAGCAGATATTGCTTAATAGTGGAGAAGTAGAGAAACCAGCAGGAATATGATCATCAATTACAACTAAATCAACAATCTTCTCAATGAACAAATCAATGTCGGATACTGGTGCATTCGACAGCTGACTTTTCAAAGCTGTCATCACATCGTCACGGTGAATATTATTGAAAAATTTAGATAAATCAGTTTGAAATATATAGTTGCTGTGTGAATGTATTTCTACTGCGTCACGGGTGCTAACCCCTTTCCTGTAGGAGAAAACAACATTAGTATTACAGTCAGCAAACTCAAGGATGGTTTTGTTAATAAAGCGATGCACCTGCTTCAATTTTGCTGAAGGAGCATACACTAACCTCTTTCTGAGATTTATAGTTTTAAACTCACGGTTTACGTCTAAACGCAAAAAGTCATCGAATGACATTTTGTCATGAAACGTCGAACTAAATATATCCTTTAGACTTCGTTTAGTGCTTTCATTGTTCAACGCGCTAATTCCTCAATAGCAAGCTTTTGGTACTTTCTACACTCTACAACTTAGGAACCTTTTGAGCTAGTCATACTACAAGATAATAAAGACAAATATATAAAGATTGGCACAATGAAGATTAGCGAATAAATACTTGGTTGGATTAATTGAAAAAGCAGTAGGTCTGGTGAATCTGATAAATGATAGTAATAGAAAGAGTTACTATTCCGTGTAGAACTCACAATCACAAAGAGTATCTACACGGACGTAACATGACTCATAGCCTGTAGTGACCTTGCAAAATGACCGGAGATTCTCCTAGTCGCATGGTATGTGTTTAGGATATGAGGTTTGAGAGGTAATTGCAAGTGATCCGCTTAGTTGTATCTGCAACTGCCCCAGCTTTAGTTCGGCTTGTTAGTAGAATCATACTGCCCCAAGATACCCAACTTGTAGCGGAGCATTTCTTCGAGCTATAAACCCGATATAAAGTACCGCGACACACAGCAACATAGGCACTGATTTTAAGTAAGCAAAATAGTCATAAAAAAAGGTTACTTCCCAGAACACCTTTGCGGTTTCTTCGTTTATACCTAAATGCTCCAGATTGCGCAGGAAGTTCTCCATCAACGCAAAAAAATCTATTAACGCTAAGGTCAAAACTAAGAAATGTAATGGCCCCTCCGCATAGTTTTTTTCAAACACTGAGGCACTTTTTCCTCGGGTAAGCAACACCGCAAAAGCCATCCGATGTTTTAGTAAAAAGAGTAATAAAAGGCTGAGCGAAAATTGAATGGTGAACGCACAGATATTCTTATGATATCCACTATCAAGAATTGGGAAAATAACATTTACCAGCGCATAAACAGCTACCGTTGAACACAAAAATACTACTACAAAGCAAAGCGTCAACAGCTGACTATTTTTGTCTTTGTAAGAGTAAAAGAACAAGACTAACAATAAGATAAATAAAGTGGACTCAAAAATAACGACGCCAAAAGCCGATCCCAAGATAAGCGTAAGAATACTGCCCTTGTCCTTCATATTGTCTGGATACAGTCGTGAGAGCGCTTCGGTATCATCCAAAATATCAGCGAGTTTAACTCTACATAAGTCAGCAAACTTCATTAACGTACCAAGCTTAAAAGAGCTAACACCATTGAGATAGTTGTCTAGCGTTCGCATGCCAATCCCGAGGTGGCGACATATGTCTTCTCGAGACATCCCGCGTTTATGCTTTAGACCTTTTATTAGTAGCCCTATGCGCTGGCTTACTTCGTACTCTTCTGGCGTTTGCATCGCCCTACCGTTTCCTGAATCTAATAATTAATCTATTGTTATTAAAAGTGTGATAGCTGCTGGCGGCTCTTCTTACGTGCGAGCAATCCAATATACAACAGAGTAATGCACAATAGTGTCGGAAAAGCTTTTAGATACGCAAAGTGGTCAAAAAAGAACGTAACTTCCCAGAATATTTTAGCAGCTTCCTCATCCACGCCTAGGCGATCTAAATTACGAAGAAAGTTTTCCATCAATGCAAAGAAGTCTATAAGCACTAACGTTAAAACTAAGAAATACAATGGCCCTTCCGCGTAATTTTTCTCGAATACCGAGGCTGATTTACCACGTGTGAAAAAAACTGAAAGTGACATTCGATACTTGAGCAGAAATAACAGCAGTAGGCTTGAGATTAACTGACCACCGTAGGCATAAATATTCTCTATGTAATAGCTTTCAACCACCGGAAAAACAATATTTTTTAAGTAAAATACCATTACTGCATCTAGTGAAAGCACAACTGTAAAAATCAAAGTTAGCGATAAGCTATTTTGATCTTCTTTACATAAATAAACTAAGACAAAAAGTAAAATACAGGTGATCGGCTCAAAAACTGTAGCACTTACTACCGTAGTCATTAGCAAGGCTAGAATACTACCTTTGTCCTTCATATTGTCTGGATATAGTCGTGAGAGCGCTTCGGTATCATCTAAAATATCGGCAAGCTTGACTCTACAGAGGTCAGCAAACTTCATTAACGTACCAAGCTTAAAAGAGCTAACACCATTAAGGTAGTTGTCTAGCGTTCGCATGCCAATCCCGAGGTGGCGACATATATCTTCTCGTGACATCCCGCGTTTATGCTTAAGACCCTTTATTAATAGTCCTATACGCTGGCTTACTTCGTACTCTTGTGGCGTTTGCATCGCCCGCCATCTCCTTATTCCGTGATTTACTTATCGACTTATTATTACGCGCTTTGGGGCTGCTGCGTATTTCTTTTCCGTGCAAGTACCCCTGCATAGAGAAGTGCTATACTAAGCAACATCAGCGGGGCTTTAAGGTATTCATAATAATCATAGAAGAAGGTCAACTCCCAAAATATTTTTACCTTCTCTTCATCCATACCTAATCGATCTAAATTGCGAATAAAATTCTCTATTAGCGCACAAAAATCAACAACTGCTAGGATCAGAGCAAGGAAGTAAAGTGGAGCTTCAACAAGGCTCTTCTCAAATACTTCGGAAGATCTTCCTCGCGTGATAAGCACCGCAAATTTCATTCTATATTTAATTAAAAAGAGCAAAAATAAACTTAGTGCCAAGTTTATTGAAAAAGCGTATACATTTTGAATGAAGCTATTAGCAGCTGCGGGGAAAACAACGTATTTAAGCCAGTAACCAAATGCATTACTTAATGCATAGATCACTACAAAAATTGCGACCATACATTGATTGTTTTTGTCTTTGTATGAATAGCAAAGCAACATAATTAACAAAAACAAAGTGAGTGACTCAAAAAGCATTGCCGTTGCAAGAGAGCCGAAAAGCAATGTAAGAATACTGCCTTTGTCCTTCATATTGTCTGGGTATAGTCGTGAGAGCGCTTCGGTATCATCCAAAATATCGGCAAGCTTGACTCTACAGAGATCAGCAAACTTCATTAACGTACCAAGCTTGAAGGAACTAACGCCATTAAGGTAGTTGTCTAGCGTTCGCATGCCAATCCCGAGGTGGCGACATATATCTTCTCGAGACATCCCGTGTTTATGCTTTAGACCTTTTATTAGCAGCCCTATGCGCTGGCTTACTTCGTACTCTTCTGGCGTTTGCATCAGTCCGCCGTCTCCTTATTCCGTGATTTACTTATCGACTTATTACTACGTACTTTGGGGCTGCTGCGTATTTCTTTTCCGTGCGAGTATTCCTGCATAGAGGAGTACTAAACTGAGTAAGATCGGCGGGGCTTTAATGTATTCGTAATAATCATAAAAGAAAGTTAATTCCCAGAATGTTTTAGCGAAATCTTCATCCATACCGATATGCTCTAAGTTGCGAATAAAATTTTCCATCAATGCGCAAAAATCAATGAGCGCTATCATCATTGCTAGGAAGCACAGAGGTGCCTCGATAGGGTTTTTCTCGAAGACATCTTCAGACTTGCCTCGCGTGATAAATACAGCAAATTTCATTCTATATTTAAGTAAAATGAATAAAAGTAAGCTTAAAGACAAATTAATTGAGAAAGCATAAATATTTTGATAGAAGACATTAGTAACCACGGGAAAAAGAACAAAATGCAGCCAGTAGTTAGCTACATTCGTTAATATATAAACAGTGACAAAAATTGCGACCATGCATTGACTGTTTTTGTCCTTATATGAATAGCAAAGCAGCGCTATTAATAAAAGCAAGAAAACCGACTCGAACAGCATAGCGGTTGTCCCTAAGCCAAAAAGCAATGTTAGAATACTGCCCTTATCCTTCATATTGTCTGGATATAGTCGTGAGAGCGCTTCGGTATCATCCAAAATATCGGCGAGTTTAACTCTGCAGAGATCGGCAAACTTCATTAACGTACCAAGCTTGAAGGAACTAACACCATTAAGGTAGTTGTCTAGCGTTCGCATGCCAATCCCGAGGTGGCGGCATATATCTTCTCGAGACATCCCACGTTTATGCTTTAGACCTTTTATTAGTAGCCCTATGCGCTGGCTTACTTCGTACTCTTCTGGCGTTTGCATCGCTCCGCTTTCCCTTTAACCAAAACACCAAATTAACCCAAACATTACATTTTGTTTAACATAAAGACAAGTACATGTTCTAAATAGATGAGAACAGCGTAGGTATTGGGGTTAAAACGTAACGAAGAGAATAAAATGTTCGTGTTTTCTAACTGTGGCGGGTGTTTGCAATATAAAATTGAAACGCAGTATTCGAAAGCTACTGCGTTTACATAAAATTTAGCTAATTTTGGATTGGCTGTCTTTTTGTTCTAACCACTAGCCCAACGTACAATAGGGTAACACACAGCAACATGGGAACACCCTTAAGATACTCAAAATAATCGTAAAAGAAAGTTACTTCCCAAAACACCTTAGCTGTTTCTTCACTTACTCCCAGTCTCTCCAAATTACGCAGAAAGTTTTCCATTAATGCAAGAAAGTCTACCGATGCCAAGATTATCACTAAGAAATATAGGGGTCCCTCAGCATAGTTTTTCTCAAAGACTGACGCTGATTTTCCGCGAGTAAGCAAGACTGCAACTGTCATTCTGTGCCTGAGCAAAAAAAGTAGCAGTAAACTAAGTAATAAACATATAGAAAAAGCAAAAATATTACCTATAAAATAATCATCAACAGCCGGATATATTAAAGTCTCGAGAACTAACATAGCAACTGAGGACAGAATAAACACAACTGCAAAACACAGTGTCAACAGCTGACTGTTGGCATCATTTTTTGATAGAAATACCAATAAAACCAAAGCTAAAGACATTGTAATCTCAACGAATGGCGCACTAACCATTGTTACCAATACAGCCGCAGCTACACTGGTCGAAAAAGCTAATTTAAATAAACTTTTCATACTTCCCTCCTAGTTTACCGGCGCTTGCTTTGTTTCTGCTTCGGCAACTTTTGGACCTCCATCTTTAGAACTCCCAACACCTCCAGAAACCTGTTTACACAATGAACGACTAAGATCTATTTTTATTGGCTTTTTCTGTGCAGCCTTCATTGTTCTTTTCCTCACTTTTTTCTCCATACAGGCCAGAGAGCTTATCTGTATCTTCTAAAATATCTGATAACTTTACTTTACAGATTTCAGCAAACCGAAGCAATGTCCCAAGCTTAAAGGAGCTAGAGCCATTTAAATAGTTATCAAGGGTCCTGTCACCCACACCTAAACGTCGGCTAACCTCTTCTCGGGTCATCCCTTTTTTGCGCTTTAGCCCCCGTATCAGTCGGCTGATACGCTGGCTTACCTCGTATTCTTCTGGCGTCTGCATCGCCCCACCATATCTCTCAATCACCCCAACCAAGTTAACCAAAAGTTTACATCCAGTTAAATATAAAGACAAGTAGATGACAGTACTATTTTTAGGTGCACACTCGCAAAAAAAACCCAAAACAGAAACAAACTTATCATTATATTTGAATTTTTGGTATCAATTGATTCAAGCAACCCTCGCTAAACCTGCTTATTTGTTGTTTTGCAGACCATTAAAATCAATAATTAAAAACACACAAACTTCTCTATTTTTATGTGAAAATGTTCACATTATTGTGTAGGCGCAGCATTTGCTTTATTTAAAACCTGCTTACGGCGCGCTGTTATTCCTGCGTATAAAACAAACATACAGAGCAGATAAGGCACGGCCTTAATATAAGCAAAGTAATCAAACATAAAGGTCAGCTCCCAAAATGGTTTGGCAACTTCTTCATCTATACCTAAATGCTCTAGGTTACGGATAAAGTTTTCCATCAATGCGGCAAAATCAATCAAAGCTAACGTACATGCGAGTGCATAAAGCGGCGCATCTACTTGGTTCTTCTCAAAAATACTGGCTGAATTCCCTTTGGTAAACCATGCACCTAAAAACATTCTGTATTTGATCATTAGCGCCAGCAGTAAACTCAGTAAAAATTGAGTCGCAAAAGCATAGATATTTTCAATGTAATAGCTTTCAATAGCTGGGATCAATACAAATTTAAGCCAGTAAACAACGGCGATTTCTAACGAAAAAGCAAATATAAAAATTGCAACAATGCTTTGGCTATTCTTGTCATTACGCGCATAAAAAAATAACAAGATCAGTAGTGCAATGAAGATAACTTCAAATACTAAAACGCTGACAATAGAACTCATAAATAGTAAAAAGATATTGCCTTTGTCTTTAATATTCTCAGGATACAAGCGCTTCAGCGCGTCGGTATCATCCAAGATATCAGCCAGTTTTACCTTGCAAAGATCCGCAAACTTTAACAATGTCCCAAGTTTAAATGAGCTCACTCCGTTTAGGTAATTATCTAACGTGCGCGAGCCTATACCTAAACGTTTACAGACATCTTCTCGGGTCATACCTCTGGTACGCTTTAACCCAAGTATTAACCTACCTATCCGCTGGCTTACCTCATATTCCTCTGGCGTTTGCATCTGTCCACCATTGTTTTACGTTAGCTCCCTTGAAATTAACCCAAACATTACATTTAGTTAAATATAAAGACAAGCTTCTCTCGATAAATTGCAATGAAAAAACAATAAAGCACTCAATACTTCACCAACTTTACGTAATTTGAAACATTTTCATCGTTTTTCACGCTTAACCGTTCTTTAAAGCCAAACCTTATTGAGGGTACACCCCTCATAGCCCTAAGTAATCCGCAGCCGGCGTATTAAAAAGATCGCTGGATAAACCAGCTCCTACGAGGTGGTGTATCGCTGGGTAAACCAGCTCCTACGCGGAGGTGTATCGCTGAGTAAACCAGCTCCTACGCGAGGTGTATCGCTGGGTGAACCAGCTCCTATGCGGTGGTGTATCGCTGGGTAAAACAGCTCCTACGCGGAGGCGTATCGTTGGGTAAACCAGATCCTACGCGGAGGTGTATCGCTGAGTAAACCAGCTCCTACGCGGGGTGTATCGCTGGGTAAACCAGCTCCTACGCGGAGGTGTATCGCTGGGTGAACCAGCTCCTACGCGGGGTGTATCGCTGGGTGAACCAGCTCCTATGCGGTGGTGTGGAGTCAGTATAAAGTGCTTTGTGCAGCGGTTGGTGCCTCATAAAGATCGCTGGGTAAACCAGCTCCTACATGGAGGTGTATCGCAGAGTAAACCAGCTGCAATATTAAAAGGTGATTGTTATGCTTTACAAAAAAGTACAGTTGTTCTATTTTAATAAAAGTACAAGTGTTCTTTTTTAGAGGTCAGGATGAAATTCAGCTACTTTAACGACAAAGACGGCTCGCTTATTACCAAGATAAGTCGGGGTGTTACAGGGCTTATGTGCACGCTTGCGCCACCTATTACTTCGAGGTTAGGTCAGGTACTACTGATGAGTCCGCATGGTAAGCGTCAATATCAGTTTAAAAATAAAAAACCCAATGGTGAGTTCAATATTCTGACCTCGCTTGGTCGCGTTCATGTAAACGTGTTTGGCCTTGGCCCGAAGACCGTTGTATTAAGTCATGGTTGGGCCGATAACAGCAGTTGCTTTGATACTTTGATCCCTGAACTCGTAGCAGCGGGATTTTGCGTTGTGGCGATTGATCATGTTGGTCATGGACAATCTCATGGTAAGCAAGCCCATTTGCTGGCTTTTGTTGAAGCACTGGATACCCTGATTGAGAAGCTAGAAGCCGATCGCCATGATATCGTGGCTTTGGTGGGGCATTCTATGGGCGCTGTGGCGCTGATGAACTTACCGGATTATCGCCTAGAAAATCGTGTGGTTATAAATGTTGCAACTCCCGTGCAGTTTTTTGAGCTGATGTTTGAGCGCGTTTCGCAAGCGGGCATTTCTGAAAAAATGCTGCACCAAGTGTTAGGCGCTATCACCACAAGATATGGCACGCATTGGCATTTGATCCGAGATAAATTCCACGACGGTGTACTTAAGTTTAAGCCGACATTTATTCACGATACCGAGGACCGATTTGCGCCATTTGAACACGTAGAGTCGCTTATCGCTGCCACTCCTGAGCGTTTAATCCAAACCTCAGGCCTTGGACATCGCCGCATTTTAGGCGATACTGGCGTTATTCAACGTATTACTCAAAGAATAACTGCATAAGTGATGAATAAAGGCGAGAGAACGAGACAAACCATTTTAGAGCAAGGTATGCGCTTTAGTAGCCAATATGGCTTAATAGAAGTCACTATTGGTTCTATGGCAAAGCTTTGTGGCTTGTCTCGCAGCGGGCTTATCTCGCATTTTGACAGTAAAGAAGATATGCAGTTGGCGATCCTCGATTACTGTGAAGATCAATTTATGCTGCATGTCGTCGCACCGGCACGGCACCAAGATCCCCTAGTGCAACTCAAAATGCTCTTTTCTATTTGGGCAGACTGGACTCGCGAATTATTTAATGAACCACATTCAACTTGCCCGTTTATCAAAGCGTTGGTTGAATTTAATTGCCATACAGACAGTCCTATTCATACCAAAGTTACCGAGCAACATAACCGATTATTTAGCTATATTAAGCATAAAATTGTGCAAGGGATAGAAAGCGGTATTTTTCATCCTGAGCTTGATGCGCAGTGCGCGGCGTACGAGCTATACAACTTGTATCTAGGCCATGCGATAGCGAAAAATACGGTACTAACAGAACATGCCAGCGAGTTGTTTAAACGTAATATTGAGCACTTACTTGAAAGTTATCAAGCTGATCCAAAAACACGGAGCGCATCTGCATGATTGAAATAATCTCTACCCCAACCCGCGATATTGTTGAGCAGCTTACTGAGCTATACATCGTGACCTTTTCAGCGCCACCACGCAATGAAGAAATAGACCAAGCAGCTATTCGCTTGCTTATGGAAAAGGAAATCGAAGAAGGCGAAGTACGTGTTATTTTTGATGACTCAACACAGCAACTTATAGGCAGTTTGTCGCTAGTGCCAATCGCGCATTTTAAAGATAAAGCGCGCTTTGATCTTACGTCAGGCCTATACATTTCGAACTTTATGGTTGATGCGAATATTCGCGGCAAAGGGATTGGCAAGCAATTACTACAAGACACCTTAGCCGCTACTCGCCAACCTATCCACACTCGTTGTCGAGTAGATGCCTTAGCAGTGAATCATTTATTTCAGCGCCATGGCTTTAAATTGGTTGCTAATTACACAACAATTATGAATAACTCGGTTGCGGCGCGTAATATCTACACCTATCAAGCTGAATAATCTGCGGATAATCCTTGGATTGTCATTGTTGATTAATACATTCACTCTTATACTTTGCCAAAGAGTCGTCGTGTAGAGTAATGAGATGCTGAGGTTTTTTTCGATTGAACACGGTGTAATTTCCGAAATGGAACCAAGCACCGACACCCCGATTGAAATAGCAATCAAAAACGCCCATTGGATAGATACTATTAATCCCACTGAGGAGGAGCGAGTTGCTCTGGCAAACACGCTAAATATTACCCTTCCTGGTGCGGATGACGTAGAAGAAATCGAAGCCTCTTCGCGCTGTTTTATCGACAGCGAAGGTCTGCATGTACACGCTTTATTTATGTCTCCCAATGACGGGCGTTTTAATACGGTGACCGTGGCCTGCTTATTACAAAAAAACTGCTTATTAACCATTCGTGATGACGAGCTTGCGGATTTTAGGTTGCTGCGACTGCGTGCGCGTAAAGGGCAAGTAGCGTGCGATAACCCAAAACAGCTGTTAGTGACTTTATTCGACCAAAAAGTCGAAAACCATGCGGACATGCTTGAGGATATGCACCACCAGCTTGAAAAGCTCAGTGCCTATGTGCTTGAGGAAGAAGACTCAGATCTAGAAGAAGCTGTTAGTCGTATTTCAAGGCTAGAAGATGCCAACGGTAAAGTGCGCTTATGTTTGATGGATACGCAGCGCAATATCTCATTTTTAATGCGCCATGTGGGGGTGCAATCTGAGGAGCGAGAAACGCTACGGGAAGTCACACGAGATATCGAAACCCTAATGTCGCACTGCGCCTTTCTCTTCGATAAAGTGAATTTTTTAATGGACTCTACGCAGGGTTTTATCAATATCGAACAAAACCAAATTATTAAAACCTTCTCCATTGCCTCTGTCGTATTTTTGCCACCCACTGTGGTTGCCAGTGTGTATGGAATGAATTTTGATAATATGCCAGAGCTAAACTGGGCTTGGGGCTATCCTTTTGCCATTGCTATTATGCTGCTCTCTGGTTTTGCGCCTTATTTATTCTTTAAACACAAAGGTTGGCTGTAAACTTTGGTTAATCTAGAGGTGTAACTTCATTTCAAGCAGGCAAGGTGTAAATCCCGCTTTTTCATAAGCGCGAATTGCTGCGGCATTACTACTGTATACATCAAGGTAGAAGTCGTTGACGTTTTGGGTTTTACACCAAGCGATTAAGTGCTCCATGATCGCTTGATTCAAACCTTTACCACGATGCTCAGGTGTTACATACATAAACCCAAGATAACCATGCTGCGTGTGCTGTAGCTGCTGTTTAGATGCTCTTATTTGCACATACCCTGTTGCCACTATTTGCTCTGATACTTCACCAACAACCACTAACGTATTCGAACAAGTGAGTAATTTTTCAAAATCGTAGTATTTGGCGTCTTGTGATTTGATTGTTGAGTTATACGGACGCTCCGCTTCGATCACTTGCTGTTCTAAACCTAGAAGTGTAGTTAAGTCGTTGATGGTGGCTGGTCTAATTATCATATTTTTTCCTTAAAAAAAGCCACCTTAGCTTAACTAAGGTGGCAAAGCCACTATCTACAGTGTTAAAAATTGTCAGGGACTACATGAGGTTAAGTGTTAATGGTCGTGAGATTCCTCTGCAGTAATACCAAGCCATACTAGTTTTTCTGGTACGTAATCTAGCTCAAATGTGTCTACCAGTTTGGCTTCTTCTAAATCAAACTTTTTAATTTGTTTTGCGATTGGGTCGCTCACATATACCGCTTGCTCTGAATGAGAAAATGTAATTTGGAAGCCGTGACCTTCTGGCATCGTAGTTAAATCAGCATCACTTACTTGTACTTCACCTGCAGCTTCAAAATGGTGTTCACCATCATGCTCATGACCGGCAAAAATGCTGAGTTTACCTGCAGTATCCATCACCACAACATGCTCACCCGCAAAGCTAAATCCAAAACTCGCAATGCGATAGTTATCACTTACTTGCCATTCAAGCTTCTCGATATGGCCGTGCTCTGGGTCAACCATCAGCACATCATTACCTGCTGATGCGATAAATTGCTCTGCATCATGGTGGCCTTTGAGGGTGCCAATTCGCTGCCCGTCAGCAAAGTAATCTGGATTAGCTAGTTTTACTGCACTAAAGCTTTCGCCTTGCTGAGTGATAACCGCAACACCATCACCACAACCAAATGCCACTGCTTCTTCATTTTGTGCGCTGCCGTGAAGTGCTGGACAGCTTACGTTAAATACCTGCTCTTGATGAAAATGGTCACCATGCGCATGATACAAACCAATTTGCGAGGGTAGAGAAGTTTCGGTTTGAGGGTCTCTGATCGTGCTAATTAGAAATTCGCCTCGAGCTTGCGCCGCACCGTGCATGTAAGTGTCGTAATGTAATGCAGCGACTTCGCTTTGCTCGCCGCTAATATGCGCTTCACTAAACATCGCGGCACTGGCATTTTGTTGGCTGTCTTTGTCGCCATCTGAGAACACAGCAATACCAGACTCACCGACAGTCACGTGTGTTGGCTTCACTGATTCTAAATGGAACGAAGCAAGTGCAGGCGACTCTTCGTGAGTATGGTGATGGTCGCCATGCTCCTCTTCATATAAACCACCGTCAATAAACTCCACTAAACCTTGGTCACGTTGTACCAAGACAGCAAAGCGGTGATTTTCAGAGCTATATACATATTTTGGATAGTGTGTAACGCCAATCGAGTCGATAAGTGATTTATCCGCCGTTGAGTACACATTCACAACGTTACTTTCTGCGCTAGTGACTAACAGGCGACCATTTGCGTCTGTGATCGCATCTCCATGATCATGATCATCATGACCATCGTCATCATTGCCATTATCTTGTGCTGGCGGGTCTACTTTTACAATTGTGTGCTCAGTACCACCACATGCAGAAAGAAGAATTGCGGAAATGGCAACTGCCAAAAGTTTACCTTTTAATACCATGAGAGAGATCCTATTTTTATTTATGTTATACCATAACTTTAAATATGTTATCTTATAACAAAACTAAAAACAACACCTCGACTAATCACCTATTGACTATTTTGCGCGCAAACCCAATAGTGAAGTATGAAATCCACTTGGCATTACCAGACAAAAGACACTCTCAAGATAACAAATGCCTTGATGTAACACTCCGGCTATATAAAAAGGACTACTTAATGGACTATTTGGTTGCTATCACTTTATTTGCTATTGCGTCTTCCGTAACGCCCGGGCCAAACAATATTATGGTAATGACGTCTGGTGTTAATTTTGGCTTACAGAGAAGCATCCCCCTGTTAAGCGGTATTTGTGTGGGCTTTTCGATCATGCTGTTGCTGGTTGGCTTGGGTTTTGCGCAGCTTTTTGAGCTATTTCCTAGTTTGCACTTTATTTTAAAGTGCATTGGCGTCATTTACCTTTTATATCTTGCCTACCTTGTCGCGATGTCTTCACCCACGACTGATGCAGACTCAACCCTTCAACCTTTTTCGTTTTTAAAAGGCGCGTTATTTCAGTGGGTAAACGCAAAAGCATGGATTGTGGCAATAGGTGCTATTTCAACTTATACCTCCGCTGACGCAGACTTCATGAGTCAAAACTTGATGATCACCATTGTCTTTCTGTTGGTGTCATTTCCTTGTGTTGGGATCTGGTTGGTGTTTGGTTCATCGCTGAAACATGTATTAAAAAATGAGCAAAGTCGTAGATGGTTTAATTTTGTGATGGCTGCATTACTTGTGCTTTCAGTAATGCCAATTGTGCTGGAGATCTTTGCAGGATAATACCCTGCAAAGATTACCGTGTTATTGTTACTTGTTGTCCGCTTTTTACCGACGGGCGATCACCCACACTGCATGCACAATTCCTGGTATATAACCCAACAATGTCAGCAAAATATTTAACCAAAAAGCCCCGCCAAGACCGACTTGTAAAAATACACCAAGTGGTGGAAGCAGAATTGCAATGATGATCCTCAATAAATCCATTGTTCTCTCCTAAAAGTTATAGACGCTTTCATCCTGCATGGGTTATGCCAACTCAAAGGAATGCCTTTTGCATTAACCCAATAACAGTATAGGAGATAAAAAATGCCAGATTGGATTAATCTTGATTTAGCACTCATTTGGTATCACTTTTACCAAATTGTTTTTGCGTTTTTACTTACATTACCTTTAGCTATTAATAGAGAAAGTCGCTCTGATAGCGCGGGGCTTAGAACATTCCCATTAGTCGCTATTTCCTGTTGTGCTTTTATTTTAACAAGTATGGATGTATTTGAGTCACATGAAGCACAAGCGAGAGTCATGTACGGTGTCATTACTGGAATTGGTTTTATTGGTGGCGGTTCAATTGTGAAAAACGATAATTCCACACATGGCACAGCAACCGCTGCAGGTATCTGGTTAACCGGGGCAATAGGGATCTCTAGTGCATACCAGCGATATGAAATCGCAATTGTATTAAGCGCGGTGGGCTTTATGGTATTTCGCTTACTTGAGCCTTATAAAAAGCCTTCCAGCTCCCAATAAGTTTACATTGAACCTTTAGTCCGCTTGCTCGTCACTTGACGTTTGAGCTCTAGCTTTTCACCAAAAAAGTATTCGTAAACGATAACTGAAGTAAAATAGAAGAATCCGAACACACTGATATCAATTAGCAATTTGCCAAAATCGAAAGGCTCTTCAAAAAGTAAATATTCAAAATCAGTGATGTAAAAGACTAATTTAGTTAAAAAAAGTGCGGGTAAAAGAGAAATGATAAATTTCAAATTAATGTCCTTTTAATTTGCGTGACCTACAATCCATAATGAAGTCTAACTGATTTATTCAGAGATTGCACGCAGTATACAATTTATTTCGATAATTTACAAAGAGTTACTATGTAAGCCCCATATTAGCTGAGCGAGCGCCCAGCTAATATGAACATATCAAAATTTAATGATAGTGGAAACCGCTTCCTCGTTTGCCGTTTCAATAGACATTTTCAGCTCACGATTTTGCCAATCAATGTCTATCAAGCCGTAGTTACTTCCCGATTTATTAATCAAATGGCGGTTAGATGTTGTCAACTTTGCGATATCTTTGCTAACTACGCCAACTCGTCCCGTTGGGATATTAGCACCAGCTGGCGCACAGTTGCCCCATTCACCCTCAATACCTTTTTGGTTATCATCCACTTGGGTATAACACCAAGGCTTATCATTGTCTCGCGTGATACAACCTTGATAGGTAATGCCTGCATATTTGAACGGTAGCTGACATGCTTTGGCAAAATTGCCATCCCCTTTGTCGTCTGCGTAAATAGGTAATCTTAATGGATTTTCAATATGATAAGGCCAGTTTTGACCAAAACCCGATGCCGTCACTTCGTAGACGTTAACTGCTTGACCATATGTGCTGCTTGCGGGAATAGTCTTTTGCAAAAGCTCTCCCCAATGCTGATCGCCAGACAAAAACACAACGGCTTTAGTCTTACCTTCGTTCACTGATTTCTGTACTAACCTAAGCAAACGTTCCCTTTGTGCTGGCATTTCAGCCCAAGACTCATAACTAGTACCAGACATATTTGTTTCTTCTAATGACGCGATGGCAGCATTAAATGTTTTGCCGTCTCCATAAGCACAGTAGTTAGTTTTACTTCTGCCTTGATGCAGCGGAGGCAGTACTTGAATGCCGCTTGCAATGAGCTTGATTTCTGATGGCTTTTGTAACTCTTGCTCAAGCCATTGCCACTGCGCCTCTCCCAATATAGTGCTACTTTCCCCCTCACACGTTCCGTAACTTGAGAAGGTTGGAGAGCGGAAGTAACGGGCATCTAATGTGATCACATGCGTGGTTTCGCCCGATCCCCCCAACATTTTTGCTTCATAAATACCAGCTTGACCGTTTAGTCTTGGATCAGCCTTATCAACATCAAAGTGACGCAAATATTCTTTTTGTGCGTTTACTCTCTCTGGATAATGTTTGCCTTCATTGTTCCAACCAAAATCATGGTCATCCCAAGTCGCCATCACAGGGATCTTAGCCTCTAAAAACTTGCGATATTCACTATTATTCTTTTTATCATCATACTTCTGGCGCATCACCGCCATATCAGTGGTATCTGCGTAGATATTGTCCCCTAACCAAAGAAACAGATCCGGTTGTTGGCCAATTAACTTAGCGAGCGCTTCTGGCATATCTCCTTTGGTTTTGAAACATGAACCTAACGCAACTCTATCTAATCGTTTACTTTGTAGGGGTTGAGTGTGAGCTAAAAGCGTTGGCGGCGCTTCTGGTTGACATTCTTCCCAACCGCCCTCTTCGACATAACACCAAGGTGCGGTGTGATTTCGGGTTGTACAGCCATAAAACTTTTCACCTTGATACTCAGATGGCGTTTTACATGCTTTTCCGGTTACCGTTTTGAATTCTGGGATGGTTTCTGTTCTGACATGACCCCATGTTGCGCCTTCGATGTTTTGTTTTAAATAGCACCACTGCGAACCTGAATTATTTTTATCCGTTGTCCCTTGATACTGTGCGGCTAGATAGTTAAAGGTGGATTTACAAGACTCGTAGTGAACTTCAGGTTCTGCACTGGCGACGCTGCTCATGAGCATCAACACGGCTGGCGTGAGAGTATAAGTTTTCATCGTTTCCTCGGTATTTGAATGTTGGCATCCTTGCTAGTTTTCCTTGCGGGAACGGAGTCTAATCCGGCAATGTTAAATTTTAGTTTAATATTTATTTCAAGTTCACATTTACTTCCGCATTCATGAAATAATACGAAAGTGGCTCAATAAATGAGCCATAACGAGGCCTTATGGCAAGTGATTGATAAGCCAATCAATAAATACTTGGATCCGAGCTCTTTTTGGTGAATAGGGATCAAATAACACATAGCGTTGCCATACCACAGGGTGAGGGGTATCAAAAAGCTGCACAATAAGGCCAGCTTGTTGAAAGTCTAAAAATAGCTCTTTGGAGACGATTGCAACACCTTGGCCTTTAAGCGCTGCACTCAATGCCATGTCATTAGAAGAGACTCGAGTGTGTGGGCCTTTGGCACAAATACTTGAACCGCATATCCCCTGAGACTCAAACCATTGCTCCCAGCTTACTTTATCATCGTCGTGGTGAATAAGATTGCACCTTGCTAAATCATTCGGAGACTTAATTTGCAGCGATTCTTTGTAGCTTGGTGAACAAACAGGGTAGTTGCTATCTTCCCCAAGATATAACTGCTCAAGTCCGGCGGGGCAGGCTAACTCTCGCTTGGTAGAAAACCGGATCGCGATATCAATATGATTTAAACGAATATCTTCAAAGCGATTAGAGCCAAGCACGCGAATTTGGATGTCGTCATGAGACTCGTAAAACGAGCACAGGTTAGGCATTAGCCATAAAGAGCAAAAAGACTGGGTTGACGTGATAGTCAAGCTACCAGCCAATTCTTGTGTTTGAATTTGGTTCAATCCCCCAATAATGCGCTTAAACGCACTTTGAGTAGACATTAACAACACTTCGCCGGCTTCAGTTAAGTGCATATTGCGGCCTTTTCTTACAAAAAGCTTAACTGCAAGTGCATTTTCTAATTGCCGCATTTGTTGGCTTACTGCCGCTTGCGTAATGTTCAATTCGAGTGCAGCTTGAGTGTAACTTTGGAGCCGAGCTGCACTCTCAAAACAGCGTAGTGCACTTAAGTGCCTTAACCTCTTATCCATAAGCTCAACTTATATTAATTGTAATTAACTATCGTTGGTATCCTGCCATATTTTGACCCAAGATACAGTCATAAATTACTTAACCTAAACGCAGTTTATTCACTACTACGACAGGAGCAACAATGAATTATTGTAAACCAAAGCCAAAGTCACAGTTATTACACTGGTTAACTATAATCGGGGCCTATCTGAAGCTAGAACACATAGTGAAACATAAGTAGTTTCAATATGTGGGAACATAATCAAGTACGGTGGAGTCTGTTACAATTTTTGTTACACAAAAAGTCGACTAGTCCACCTCTTCAATTTATTGATATTACTTAATATTTAAAATATTAGCCCGATAGTAAACCTTTACCCCCACTCTTTTTGCAACAAGTTTTGTTAAAGTAAAAGGAACATTGCGCTAACTATCTATGCTTTTATCACACCAAGTGACAACATACAGAGCATTGATTCGCAAGATAAATCAACAATAACAAAATGAATAAAGGATTTTTATGCTATCTAGGTCTTTAATATGCAGTGCTATTTTGCTGTCTATCAGCGCTTCAGCTCAGGCCCAACCAAATGCTGAACTTCATCGTCTAGCCACCGTGGCTAAACCTATAGAGCAAGCGGTCACATTTAACTTAGACCCTTCTAAAGAGCGTTTTTCAGGACACACGACTATAAAACTTGAGGTGCTCAAAGCCACCCAATTTATTGAGCTCAACGGATTAGACTATGCGATAGATACCGCTGAACTAGTCGGAAAAACGTCGTGTGAGCTCAGAGATAAAATGCTCGAAACCGGTAAAGTGAGATTGAGTTGCGAAAAAACACTGCAACCCGGTCGCTACACGCTTACTATCGACTATACCGCCCCTTTCAACCGTAATAGCGTCGGTCTCTACAAAACCATAGACAACGGCGTGCCTTACTTATTTACACAGTTTCAGATGAGTGATGCAAGAAGAGCAATGCCTACATTTGATGAGCCTGAGTATAAAATCCCATTTCAGCTCACTATTACAGCCCCTGACGATCAAAAAGTATTCGCCAACACGCCTGTTTTAGAGACCAAAAAGTCGAATGGTATGACCACCCATTACTTCGACAAGACGCCGCCTCTTCCTTCTTACTTAGTCGCCTTATCCGTTGGTCCATTCGAAGTACTTGATGTTAAAGGGATGTCGGTTCCGGGTAACATTATTACCCCACAAAAGAAATCAAATCTTGCCGCTTATTCCATCGAAAACACGCCAAAGATACTCAAAGCACTTGAAGACTATTTTGACTTACCCTATGTCTATAAAAAACTAGACCAAGTTGCAGTCCCTGAATTTCCGTTCGGCGCAATGGAGAATGCAGGCCTGGTGACTTATCGTGAGGATATACTACTTATTGACCCTGCAACGTCAACACAACAAGCTCAAACCTCACATGTGAATGTTATCGCTCACGAACTTGCACACCAATGGTATGGCAACCTAGTTACGATGAAATGGTGGAATGACCTGTGGTTAAACGAGGCGTTTGCCACTTGGATGGCTGCAAAGATCACCCAGCAGCTATTTCCTGAACTAGAAACAAATTTATCCCTATCTCAACACAATGCAATGCCCTATGATGCTCAAGCAACTACCTCACCGATCCGAAAACCGGTTATTACAGAGTCTGATGTAACAGACGGCTTGGGTCTTGCGTACAGCAAAGGTAGCGCGGTACTTTACATGGTTGAGCAGTGGCTTGGGGAAGAGGTATTTAAGCAAGGCATGCGCAATTATATCCGTAAATTTGCTTATAAGAATGCCGAAGCCAAAGATCTATGGAATGAGCTGGGTAAAGTATCTAATAAAGATGTAGCGACAGTGCTAGACTCATTTGTATCACAAGCTTCATTTCCACTTTTGACGATTAAGTTAGATGGCCAGAATGCCACCGTATCGCAACAACGTTTTGTAATAAAAGGACAAGAAGCAGCAGCACAAACTTGGCATATCCCCATCACACTGCGCTATGGTAGAGGTGACAAAACAGCCACTAAGACAATACTTCTAGACTCCAAGGCGCAACAGATTAAATTAGACTTTGAGCCTGAGTGGATCTTACCAAACGACAACGCGACAGGTTATTATCGCTGGGATCTTTCTGAGTCTCAACTCGCAAGCCTAATATCACATGCCCCAAACAAGCTAAACGAGCGGGAGAGATTAGACTTACTAAGCAATGTTGACGCGCTGATGGAGTCTGGAAAAATAAACGCCAATGCGTTGATGTTAACGCTCAGTGAGTTTATTAACGACACTCATCCCAAAGTAGCAAAGGCCGCTCTTACTCAATTACTATCACAACATAAACAGTATGAAGACGATTCAAATAAGTTACTTTGGGAGAAACTTTATACCACTTATGTTGAGCCTGCGTTTTCTCGATATGGACTTGAGGCAAATGCAAATGAACCAGCTGCCACATCGGAAATACGTGCAGCATTGGTCAGAGCACTGGCTTTCGAGACAAAGCATCAAACCATTATTAAGCATGCAAAAAAGCAAGCGAGTTTATATTTAACGTCACCTGATAAAGTTGACCCCTACTTGGCTAGAAGCTTCCTGCAAATTGCCGCTTACTACGGTGATGCTGAGCTGTTGAAGTCATACAAAAAAGTATTTGAAACCACCAATAACCCAACTCAACGTACTAATCTATTGCTTGCAATGGGTTATTTTGGTCCACAAGAATTGCAACAACAAGTACTAGATTATGCGTTAAGCGAGCATGTAACGGCCTCCGACTTTAATTACATATTAAGCGGGAATGGTAAAGGCGATGAGCGAAAAGCGCTTTATCAAAAGTGGTTTTATCAGCACTTTGAGCGCTTAAAAGAACGCTTCCCTCCTTTTGCAAAGCCACAGCTACCTTTTTACCTATTTACGTATTGTGACGCGGATGCATTAAAACAAGCTCAGCAGTTTTTTGAACCGATGCAAAAAGAAGTAGAAGGTTTAAGTAAATCACTTAAGCAGCTGGAACTGGCAACAAATACCTGCATCATGCAAAAGCAAAGAGAGCTAGCTTCAGTGAATCAATTTTTGAATAATCTGTAAAAGACTCCAACCAGTTGTGGCGCTTTTGGCTTTTGCCGAGCGCCACTATTTTTTTAGGATAAATATGTTACGCCCACTTTTATTATTATTATGTCTGCCATTCGTTTTGGCCGCTGAAACCGTAATTGATCCAGCTCGTGATAGAGCAATTCCAGTAGAAACTCATTTGCCAACCGACACCAACCCCTGTTCAAAAGCGGCACCTTGTCCTGTTGCACTGCTAAGCGCCGGCTATGGTGTCTCACATACTGACTATCAATTTTTGGTCAAGACGCTAAACCGAGCTGGATATTTGGTTATTACTGTAGGCCATGAGCTTGCAACTGATCCTCCTCTTTCCGTCGAGGGGAACTTATACGAAACACGCGCAGAAAACTGGCAACGAGGCGCTGATACGCTGGTGTTTATTCACGATTACTTTAAGCCAAAGTTCACCACCTTTGATTTTGAGCATATCCTCTTAATTGGCCATTCTAATGGCGGCGACATTTCAGCATGGTTAATCAATCACGGGGCTAAATTTGTAAACCAAATCATTACGCTAGATCATCGCAGAGTGCCATTACCGAGAAGCCTTGATGTAAAGGTATTGTCGATACGAGCAAGTGACTTTCCAGCGGACAAAGGGGTGTTGCCAAGTCGTACTGAAAAGCACAAATATCAGGATTGTGTTGTCACGATAGCGAGCGCAAAACACAATGACATGACTGACGAAGGTCCGAGCTGGCTAACCGACAAAATAGCACAAATTTTGGCTGATCATTTGGCTGGTATACCTTGCTTAGAGAATGAAAAAGCAAATGACCAATAGTCTAGTCGCGAAATGCAGAAAGGGAAGCGGGTAAATCTCACACCCCTTTCTGTTTATATGTTCTGCTTGAGCTGAGCTTTATTTAATTTCAGCCACAGGCATTGATAGCGGTTTTACACACATAAAATATGCCCAAGCAATCAATATGATTTGCAGTGGTGCTCTAATTAGCAAATAAACAGGTCCCCACTGATGTCCTCCCAGGCCAACGCTGTTGAGCGCGGCATACACATTTGCGGGAAAAAACAGCATAAAAATGGCAATTGCCGCTTTTGCTGCAGGTAATTGGTATTTTGGTATAAATAACAGAATCGCTACTACGAGTTCGATGACACCAGTGAAGTACACCAAAGGAAGCCTATACGGCACCCTACTAGGTAACATTTCTACCATCTCTTGTGCTTTTACGATATGGCCAATAAAAAAGAACATAAATGCGATACCGAGACCCCAACAGGCAAGCGTTGCTGCCTCTACCTGTACGTCTCTTATCTTTGAATAGATAACACCGAACAATAACGGGCCGCAAAGTAACAGTATAATGATGATTGGTGTAACCATGGTTTATGCCTTACCCCTTAACATTGTTAGCGGCTAAAAAGCCATCTAATTACGCCAATCATGTCACGTGATGTTCCTAAAAACAATAAAGGTCAGCAGGCCCTAGATTTTGCTGACCTTTAGCTCACCACTTTCATCAACTCCGCTTTAGTCTTGCCGATATCAAACTGCTCAACCATCTCTCGCAATTCATTAGCTTTACTCAACAACGACAGCCCAGATGCATTCGTCATCTCTACCAAGGTATTGTTTTGCTGCGTAATACCATCAATTTGTTTAATCGCTAGATTAATTTGCTCAATACCACTCGATTGCGTATTGCAAGCCTCAGCGATCGTTTGCACTTGCGATGCAAGCCCATATACACTTTCCACAATGGTTTTTAGCGTTTCACCGGATTCTGAAGCCAGCTTAGACCCTTGCTTCACTTTGACGTTACTGCTTCCCAACAGCTCAGAGATATCCTTTGAGGCACTTGCACTACGCAGCGCTAAATTTCTTACTTCTGAGGCTACGACCGCAAAACCTTTTCCTTTTTCTCCCGCTCGTGCAGCTTCAACAGAGGCGTTCAGTGCTAATAAGTTAGTTTGAAATGCAATGGAATCAATAACTTCAATGACTGTGAGTATTTCTTTGGCACTCTTACTAATCTCGGTCATTGCCTCAATCGTTGACTCAACAACCTTTCCACCTTGCTGTGCTTGCTGGTTAACTTCTATAGCCAACTGATTAGCAGATTGCGCATTATTGGCGTTTGAGTGCACGGTTTCGGTGATTTCACCGACTGATACTCGTGTTTCTTCAATAGATGCGGCTTGAGAAGAGGACCGCTCACTTAACTCTTCAATACCTGTGGTGATCTGCTGTACCGAGACAGTGATGGATTCCGCCATGGCCAGCAGCTTTTGCATCATATTGGCTAAGTTGCCAACGCTGGTATTCACAGATTGTTTCAACAGCGCAAAATCACCTGCATAGCTTTTTTCAACTTGGCGAGTTAAATTGCCTTGAGATAGCCCATCCATCACATTCATGCACTCCTTAAGCGGCGCTTCTATCGAGTCCAGCGTTTCATTCATGGCTGTGATTATACTGGCGTATGCGCCGTGGTGTTTACTGGCATCAGCTCTATGTTGTAAGTCTCCCTCACTGGCCGCTTCAGCAAGCTTTTCGGCATCGATTAGCATCAATTTTATCGCACCAACACAAGCGAAGAGGCTTTGATAGATGCTATCAAATTCTCCTTTATAACCATCATTCGTGAATGCGGGTAACTCTCCTTTTGCGATACTTTCTAGATATCCGCTTGTAAGTGCAACGGGTTTAGAGACCGCATCAAGCGTTTCATTAACACCACGAATGATTTTTCGAAATTCACCTTGGTGTTTAGCCTCATCCGCCCGAGTAGAAAGCCTCCCCTCTCCTGCAGCGGCAACTAAACTGTAAGTATCTTCAATAAGTAACGAAAGCGAAGACGTGGCACGTTGTAAGGCCATATGTATTTGCGCAAATTCGCCCTTAAACTCACCGTTAATCTGCTCAGGAATTTCTCCTTTTGAAAGCGAAGTAAGATATTGTTTTGTTTGACTAATAGGTTGCTCAACAGCATCAAGTAGTTTGTTAAGTCCGCTGGCTATTAATTTCATGGAGCCAACGTATCCCTCAAGGTTTAGACGTTCACTTAGTTTGCCATCGGAAGCTGATTTAATGAGCTGTTCAACCTGTTGCTCCGCACGTCTTGTCTGACTTAAATCCTTAAATTCAAATACCGTACCTAACACCCTACCATTTTGATCGGAGACCGGGTTGGCGGTTGCCGCAATGATTATGTCACCTACGCACCACTCCCACTCTAACTGGCGTACTAATTGACCCGAGGCTTGGTGTAGTGCTTTAGAGCTGTGAAGTAAAGCTTCGGGAATTGGATGATTAACGATTTCAGTAGGCACGCTTAGCGCAGTGCGGTAACGATCAAATAAAGACTCACATTGTGCGTTTACGTAGATCACTTGATTACTGTCATCACATAAAAGCACGGGCGCGGCCACGTTATTTAGCGCATAACGGATCCGTAAGTTTTCTTTTGCTTGTAGCTCTAGCTTTTGGGTCGCATCAAGTAAGCTAGTTTGCATTTGCCGTAGATTTGTCAGTAAGTTACCTATTTCATCGTCACTGTGTACAACGACTTTGTTGTCTAATCGACCACTCGCAATTGCCTTTGCCACATCAGATGCACGGCGGATTGGACGAGTGATTAAATGCTGCATATACCAAGTCAGTAATCCTAAAGTCACAAGCGCAACAACGATGAGTCCTAGGGTACTAAAAAAGATAAGTTGGTTTTTTGTTGCGACAATTTCACTCGTTCTCGTGTCTACTAACGCGTTAATTTGCTCATTAATTTCAAGTAGGTACACACTTGCTTGGCGGTCTATTCCACTCACTGAGGCATCAGCAAGGTTAATATCAAAGCCTGAACTTTTGAATAGATCCACCGCTTCACGATATTTTTGTCCTAAGGTGAGGTGCTCTTTTTGATATTCACGCAACTTATTTTCTAGGGTAGGTGGTAATGTATAGGCTGAAACAATTGAACTGAGTTGTTTTTGTACCTCAGCTTCTTTGGTTTCAAATCTTGACCAATATTTATTTAGCTGGGCAGGATCTCTTCCTCTAATGAGTACATTTTTCCACTCTTGTACTTGGGTTTTGAAATCATCGAGCACTATGTTTATTTGCTCGCGAGCAGCCAATTCATTGTCTATCATGTTGTCATACTGTTCCGCTACGCGTTTCATCACCAAAACAGTAACCATCGCCCCGATGAGCATTACCACTAAACCCGCTGTTACCGCAGAAATAAGTTTTGCCTTTACACTTTTCATTCTGAGTATCCCTAATTATGAAAAGATTGTTACATAAAGATAGAACAGGAATAGTGGTGCCACAAATCAATGCACTATTAAGGATGAAAAACCGTTATTGCACTTTGATTTACAATGTAAAACTTATGACATTCGTCATCATCACAGAGTCACAAATATCTGCTAGGATAGGTTCGCAATAGTATAAAGGAATAATACCTGCAGAGCAGGTTTTTAGCGGAGTAAGTAGATGTCGGCGTTTTTTCGCTATCCGACGGCTTGGTTAGTAACAACCATTTTCACTTGGTTAGCCGTTGCAATACCAAGTTTGGTTTATGCTCAGCAAAAAGCACAATGGCTGCCTTGGGTACAGCATATCGGTGTTTTGATCCTCGTGCTTTTATGTATCAATGAATCCGAAAAATACTATGGCTACAAGGTTAGATATTCGATGCTGTTTGTATTGGCGCTTTTGATCCAGTCAATTAACCTTACCTCCCCCGCCGCAATTCATCTCATTTACAATGTAAAACTCGTTGGGATCCTTGCTTTTTATGTTCCTTTGAGCTTTGCGCTTGGATATATCCTAGTTACCTCTTGCTTGTATGTTGCGTCGCAATACTTTTTTTGGGGACATGGCTTTGAATATCTCAACGCAGTGTTATTTGCCTGTTTTCAGTTATTTGCGTACGTGGTGTGTAAAAGAATGCAAAAGGAACAAGAAGCCAAAGAAGCGCTACAACTCGCCCACAGTCAGCTATCTGCAACGCAGTCTCTGCTAAGCCAAAGTATTGCTAAACAAGAGCGGCTTCAATTAGCACGAGAGTTACATGACGACGTTGGACATCAAATAACCAGTCTGATTGTAAATTTAGATGTCGCAAGACGAACTGCAGCGGCACCATTGACCGAGCTATTAGATAGCTGCTATTTGCAAGCTAAAGACACCCTAAAATGTATTCGCGATTTAGTCAGCGACAAGCGTAGCAACGAGCATATCGATCTCCATGATGCTTTGCTGAGGCTTACTGAATCTATCCCTCGTCTTAACATTGAACTCGACTATGAACATCACCCATTACTCGAGAAACTAAGTTATGCCAATTGCATTCTAAAATGCTGCCAAGAGGCCATCACTAATACCTTGAAGCACGCCAAGGCGGATAAAATGCAAGTACGAGTGTATTGTCAACAAGGATTAAAAGTACAAATAAGCGATAACGGCATTACCTTAAATAGTATTCGATTTGGAAATGGTCTGGCTGGTATGCAGGAGCGGATCCAAGAACTCGGCGGCAGTCTTGATGTGTCAACTCATCAAGGCGTAACATTAACTATCCATTTTGGGACGACAAATGGCTAAAATATCAGTTTACCTAGTCGATGATCAGGCGCTTGTGCGCCAAGGTATGCAAGCACTGCTTTCGCTGAGTGGTGACATTATTTGTTCTGGAAGCTGTGGCAGCGGCAGTGAGTTCATTCAACAGGTTCAATCAAACCAAATTACAGCTGACATTGTGCTTTTAGATATGCGAATGCCTGAGCTAGATGGTGTTGATGTGCTCACCGAGCTTTTGCCTTTGGCTATAAACTTTAAAGTCATTATCCTCACTACCTTCAACGATACTGCAAAGCTAAAATTAGCCCTAGAACTTGGTGCTAAAGGCTGCCTTCTTAAGGACGTGGACTTAGAAGAGTTAATTGATGCCGTTCGACAAGTCCATCAAGGTGAACTCATCATCCAAGACGAGCTTGCTGAAACCCTACTAAAACCTGACCCCACTTTAGATAAGCTCACCACACGAGAAAAGGATATTTTAAAACTAATCGCGAAAGGATATTCCAATAAGGAAATCGCCAATACGTTATATAAAGCGGAAGGTACCATCCGTAACTCGGTTTCTTGCTTGCTCGCAAAACTGCAAGTACGAGACAGAACGCAAGCAACACTAAAAGCTAAAGCGCTCGGCTTCGGAGATTGATATTGCTACACTGCCATATCGCCATTTTTGGAGCCGTTTTTGAACAACCCAAATTTACCACTAGTTTATCACGCTAATTACTCATTCAATTTTGATCCAAAGCACCGCTTCGTGATGAGTAAATTTGCGCGTCTTTACCAAGAAGTAGACGCATTAAGGCTCATTCATAACAATGTTTATAGCCCAGAGCCCGGCGACCCATCGCCACTTGAAAGCGTGCACTGCGAGCAATATATTTGGGACTTATGGCGTAATCAACTCGACGCTAAAATGATGCGCCGTATAGGTCTACCTTGGTCAGAGCAGCTTATGGCACGTACTTTTACCGCGCCTCTTGGAACGCTAAAAACTGCAGAGCTTGCGCTTAAACATGGTATTGCATGCCATTTAGCCGGTGGCACGCACCACGCACATTATGATTTTGGCTCCGGTTTTTGCATGGTAAACGATCTCGCCTTTACGGCCACACATCTGCTCGACAATAATCAGATCACCAATGCCTTAATCTTTGACTTGGATGTTCATCAAGGTGACGGCACCGCTGCCATGTTGAAGCACAACCCGTATGTTTATACCTGCTCAATCCACTGTGAGAAAAACTTCCCATTCCGTAAACATGCTAGCGATTTAGATATTGGCTTAGAAATAGGGATCAGTGACACACACTACCTCGAAATTGTTGCACATACGCTTGAGTCATTATTGATTGACCTAAATCCAGATATCGTGCTGTACGACGCTGGTGTTGATGTTTGGCAAGGTGATAACTTAGGTAAATTAGATATCTCATGGCTTGGCATTGCGAAACGAGATGCACTGGTGCTGACGTTATGTCAAAAGCATGGTGTCCCTGTCGCAACCGTGATTGGTGGCGGATACGATAAAGATCACCAAAGATTAGCAAAGCGCCACGCGATTGTGGTGCAACAAGCTGCAAAACTTTAAAAAATGATGATCTTTTTATTTTGCTCATTCGTTTATCATTATGAAGGGTTTGATTGGTGTAACACCTTTAGTTAATTTCCCCTTCACCATGGCACTGATTAGGCGCACCATATGGTGCGCTTTTCTTCTACTACTGAGTCAAGCTCCAAGTAAAATGACCGACAAATAACCTTTAAAGATGGGTTGTTACCTATAACGATCAAATTGCTACTATTCGTTATGGTCCAACAAACTCTTGATTGTGCTTCGCCAGCGCACGCCTAATTCTCTCTATTAACATAGGTTCTGTATCCTTGCTAAATGCCATACAGCCACGCTGTTGAGTAGCTTTGGTTACTTCTATCAGAGGTACAACCTCATCATAATTGAGCCCGGCCGCCTTAAGTTCTTCACTCATGATATATTCCGTTGACATTACAAGATCTATCCGCCCTTTGAAAAAGAGTTTGTAAAAGCTTTTTGAATCTGCGGCAACAACCAAGTGCTCTCCCTGAGCGAAGCCATGTTGGATTAAGAAATCATAATAGAGATTTCCCTTAACAACTGCGGACGTGTACTGCTTGGCATCTTCCAATGAAGCAACTTGAATATCTTTACGCGTTTTCAGTTTGAAGAAATACACGCCTACAGGGCGGATCAAAGGGCATGCCCATTCATAGTCAGCTTCACGCTCGGCTGTACGATAAATCGAATAAATCATTGTATTTGGTCGCTCTTTTGCAATTTTCATCGCCCGTACCCAAGGGTAAACTTTTATCTCGTAGTCAACTTCAGCAGCAACAAGCACTTCCCTTACCTTTTTTGTTGCTCTCCCAACAACCTCGCCTTTGTCATTGGTGAAATTGTATGGCTTCCACTCTTCGGTCACCACCAGTAGCTCTTTTGCAGAGGCACTTATACTCGTTAAAGAGAGTATAATCAGGCTATAAATCGCTAATTTTATTACATAAGCCAATATTTCTTCTCCGCTTTTTGCAATTCCACCTTAACTCATGCACCATATTAAAAATATAAAGTTTCTAGAACATCAATATGAAAAGCATAGTACTATTTATCCTACTCGTCGCTTGTAGTTTTACTAGCATGGCGAATGAACAAACAACGTCAAAAAAGCCGACAGAAAACCAACAACAACAGGCTTTGTCGCAATTACAAGAGCCCATGTATAGGCCCTTAATTGAGCGTTATATTCTTGATGAATTAAGAGCTGTTAGAGAAGATCAAATGCGCTTAAGAGCTGATATTGAAAAGAAAATCAGTCACTCTCAACTAGATACTGCAGATCGCGCGATTACCTACACCACAGATACCATCAATAATGTGCTCTTTTTGATCACAGCGGCCGCGTCCATCTTAGTGGTTGTTGGTTGGACTTCTTTTAGAGATATTAAGAGTAAAGTAGAAGATATCGTTAGCCTGCGCGTTGGCACAATCACCGATGAATATGAAAAGCGCCTTCAGGTTATTGAAGAAAAATTACGCGAACGCTCTGAAGAAATCCTCAATAACCAGAAGAAAATATCCATAACGAATGAAGTACACTCTCTGTGGATGCGGGCAAATCTTGAGAGTGACATGAACTCTAAAATTGAGATCTACGATGAGATCCTAAATCGCAAACCTGAAGATGTAGAGGCAATTGCCTACAAAGCTGATGCTTTATTAGAGCTTGGTCAAACCAACACGGCAATTGCTTTGTGTAATCAAGCGCTAGAAATAGACAGTGACTATGGTTATGCCTATTGGCAACGAGCATGTGCTTACTCGATGCTTTACAAGCACGCAGATGCGATGGCCGACATCCGTATGGCTTTGGAATATGCGCCTAACTTAAAGAACGAGCTGCAACACGAGCCAGCGTTTGCGAGTCTTGCAGACAACCAAAGCTTTAACGAGCTGGTGAATAGTTAAGTTGTTTTAGCAGCTCGACTTGTAATTGAGAAATCGCGTCGAGCTGCTTTTTAGAGATAATCAACGGATTTTCAATTTGATGGATGGCGGCACCTTGTAAATTAAAGTGCTTTTTCAGCTCAGTCATCATCGTACTGTCGTAAAAAAGGGCAGCCAAAGAGCCATCTTCAAGCACTTGTGTTAAACCATACTCTAGGCGTTTATAAAGTTTAATATCTTCTTTGCGGACATAGAAGTACACCATTGAAGGATAGAGCAACAGGTTCTTTTCGCCATAAGTCACTTGCTTGTTATCGAACGCCTTGAGCTCAGGTACTACTTCAATGACACCTCGTGGAAAGATCTTACCGGCACTATTTGCGAGCACTCGATAACTTGCCAAGCCATCAACATATTTTTCTACCGTAAAACCTGCCTTTTCAAAAATATGAACATCAGGCCAATCCTGCCCTAAAACAACGTTGAACTTTTGTAGCTCTGATAACGATAAATGCACATTAAGCTTGCCGCTGTCAGCCACATTCATAGCCAGTACTCTTATACCAAAGCTGCCAAACGCTATGGGAATGGCCACAGGCTTTGCCTGAGTGTCTCTAGCGGCTGTTGAAACCGTCCAAAACACATCGACATTGTGCTTTAGCAATTCCTTAAATTGTCGTGATTGATTAATTGGTAAATCAATCGGCTCTATCCAATACTCGCCATAACGTTCGCGTGACTTATCCAATGCTAACCGCAAGACTGACAAAAAATATTGGTTCTGCGGCGTGCCATTTTCTTCTGCTGCGTCCACGACCCTAATGACCTTAGGCTCTGCAGACACAGTGTTCGCGGTTACCAGCAGCAACAAGCACAAGAGATAAATAACACGAACTTGCATAGGTTCACCAATATTGCTCAACGGTGATCTGTCCAGGTTTGGCTCGCCTGTGGCGTTCATATCCCATACTCTGCAACTGAGCACTTAATTGTTTCACCATTTCGGGGTTACCACAGAGCATAAAATGGCTACTATCAGGAAACTGCTTATAGCCTAGGTGAGTTAATAATTGCTTATTTTCTATCAGTTCGGTGACACGGCCCTGACAACCGAGCTCTGGTTTTTGCCGTGTGACGAGCGGCACATAAGTAAAGCCGTCTCTTTGTTGTTGCAACTGCTCAAGCTCTTCACGGTAACACAAATCTGCATTTAGGCGTACACCATGAATAAGGATCACCCGCTTAACCTTCTGCCACACGTCACCTTCTCTGAGCATAGACAAAAATGGGCCAACCGCTGTACCTGTGCTTATCATCCAAAGCGTATCGCAAGGTGGTAGCTCATCTAGTGTAAAAAAACCGTTTGCTTGGTAAGTTACATCGAGCTCATCACCGACTTGTAGCTGATGTAAAGGCACAGAGAGGTTACCGTCGGGTACTTCGACTAACAATACTTCATGAATTGGTTCTGACGGCGGGTTTACAAAAGAATATGCTCGCGCGATGCGCTTTTCCCCTTGTTGCAAACTCAATTTAGTATATTGACCAGCCTTAAACGGTGCGATATCCGCTTCAAATTTGATACTAAATAATGTGGGCGTCCAATGTGTGATTTCGACGATTTCTCCTTTTACCCATTGCGACATTATTTCTCCAAAACTCACAAGCCGTATTTATTTAACGATAACATAACCATGGCAAAAAAATTGGCTTTGTCAAAGTTTCGGGCACCAGTGTTTTCCCAACTCAACAGGAAGCGGATCTCTGACGATGACCTGTGAAGTGACTTTCGGCAGCGACAGATTAAACTTGTCGATATGCGCATTCACCATGGACGCATATCCTGCATTCGCAGCGCCTAGCGAATAGGCTTTCATTGTTGTCGACACGGTTAAGGCTTGTTTGTTTTGCTCTAGCTGTTGTACCAGCTCCCGCAACCAACCAAGGTAAAGCTGATTATCTTCTATTAGGGCAGGTTCTGCTGCAATATTAGCAAGCGCTTTGCGATAGCTGGAGAAGTCTGAGTTAAGTACGTATATCCCAAGACTATTGATTGATACCTGCTTCACAGCTCTATAGTTTTCATCTTCTGCGTAATGGATCGCCGCATCAACAAAGTAGCTCAGCGCCTCATCGGTTTCGCCCATTGCAAATGTTGCATTGCCAAGCGCAGTTAACAGCCCTGCTTGCATAAAGCTTGGTAACATTTCTCTATCCACGCTTTTTAAGAGATTGTAGCCAATCGCGGGTTGTTCAAGGCGCGTGTACGCAATTGCGATGTTCACTTTAAGTGCAGACTTATGCTGGAAGCTGGCTGGAGCGTTCATTGCACATCGATAATGCCAGATAGCTTGTTCATTCTGGTTACGGCGACGATAGCCAACACCAATATTAGTCAGAATCTTCGCCCTGTCTTCGTCCGCCAAAGTCTTAAAGGGTGGTGCTTTAAGCGTATCTAGCGCTTTAATAAAAATGGCATTATTAAATGTACTGGCACTCGCTCTAATCGCAAGATAATGAAGTTGATATAAATCTTGAACTGGAAGATCCTCCCGAGCAATCGCGTTTTGGTATACCTTAAGCGCTTCATCTGGCGCGTTCTTAACCAGAGATTCAAATGCATCTAAGTCAACTTCGGCATTCGCCATCAACGCAAAAAAGCCCAGAGCAAGAATCGTCATCACCTAACACCAATACCTTATCATTAGAAAACTCTACCACCTTTGTGTAGTTTAAACTAGTCGAGGGAATTTTGGATGGACCAAGATCAAAAAAAAAGCCGCTTCAAGCGGCTTTTTTGGGTGTGATTCGCGTTGTTTTAGGCGTGTCTCCAAAACTCTGCGATTACGTTACCAAGGAACTTTTCAAATCGTATTAAATTGACTCTAGCGCAATTTTAACCATTTCATTGAACGTGCTTTGACGTTCTTCTGGTGGCGTTGCCTCACCAGTAATAACATGATCACTTACTGTGAATAGTGCCATCGCTTTTGCACCATATTCAGCCGCTACACCGTATAAACCAGCTGTTTCCATATCAACAGCCATTACGCCTAGCTTGTCTAATTCTCTATAAAATTCGCCATCGGCTTGATAGAAAGTATCTGTAGTGAAAACATTACCAACTTTTGCTTCAATACCTAAACGGCGAGCAGCGTTTACGCCATTTTCTAATAAACCAAAATCAGCAATTGCAGCGAAGTCATAGCCACGTACACGAGCACGATTCACATTTGAGTCTGTGCTTGCGCCTTGTGCAAAGATCACATCGCGGATCTTGATGTCTTGACTAATACCACCACATGTACCGATGCGGATCAGGTTCTTAACACCAAAGCTAACAATAAGCTCACGAGCGTAGATTGACATAGATGGAATACCCATGCCTGAACCCATGATGCTAACTGGCTTACCATTGTAAGTACCAGTAAAACCAAACATGTTGCGAACGTCAGTTACCTGACGAGCATCTTCCAAAAAGTTTTCTGCAATGTATTTTGCTCTTAGTGGATCGCCCGGCATTAATACCGTTTCTGCAAAATCACCTGGCTTTGCGCTAATGTGTGGAGTGCTCATATTGTTTCCTTTAGTTAGGCTTTTATCTCGGCCTTAAAGCCTTCACCGTACTGCGTTGCATCTAAATCAAACCACTGGGCAAGCGTTTGACCTATGTCAGCAAAACTTTGTCTTTCTCCTAACGGAGTATTGTTCATACCCGGTGTATATGCCAATACAGGCACGTACTCTCGCGTATGATCTGTGCCTTCTGCAGTTGGGTCACAACCATGGTCGGCAGTCACTAAAAGCAAATCATCAGCTTTTAGTTTGGCAATAATTTCCGGTAAAAATGCGTCAAACTCAGCAAGTGCTTCTGCATATCCCACTGCATTTCTGCGGTGACCAAACTTTTCATCGAAGTCGACTAAGTTGGTGAAGATAAGACTATGGTCTGGTGCTGTGTCCATCACTTCGCTTGTCTTTGCTAGCAGATTCAAAAGACCAGGCGCTTTGTGCTTTTGCGTGATCCCTTGATGCGCATAAATATCTGCAATTTTACCAATACTAATTACTTCGCCACCGTCATTGGCTAGCTTATCTAGCACAGTCGGCGAAGGCGGTAATACCGAATAGTCTCGGCGGTTACCAGTACGAATAAAGTCGGCACTTGAAGTGCCTATAAATGGCCGCGCAATCACTCGTCCTATATTCATTTCATCAAGCAGTGCCCGTGCGATTTCACATACTTGATAAAGCTTGTCAAGTCCGAACGATTGTTCATGAGCGGCTATTTGAAAGACGCTATCAACTGAGGTGTAGCAAATCGGCTTACCGCTTTGTACGTGTTCTTCACCCAGCTGTTCTAAAATCGTTGTGCCCGACGCGTAACAGTTACCCAAAATACCAGGGATGTCTGCACGTTTGCACAACTCATCTATAAATTCTTGTGGGAAGCATGGGTTAGTATTTGGGAAGTAACCCCACTCAAACAATACTGGCACCCCAGCCATTTCCCAGTGGCCAGACGGCGTGTCTTTACCACTCGATAATTCTTTTGCATATCCCCAAGCAGCACTTGGCTCTATGGTTTGCGCCACGGCGCAGGTTTCTTTACCTGCAGCTTCACATGCTGCAATAAGGCCTAGTTTAGAAAGATTAGGTAAGTCTAACGCTTGTCCTTTTTCTTCTTTATACGCCTGTAATAAATGAGCGAGAGTATTCGCGCCTACGTCACCAAACTTTTCTGCGTCCGGTGCTGCGCCAATGCCTAGGCTATCCGCCATTAAAATGATTGCTCTTGCCATAGATACCTCTCTATACTGCTCAGGCTGTTATTTATTCTTAAATACATGGTTACCTTAAGCGTTGGTTACTTTATGTTTGGTTAAAAAAATCGTACAGGACATAAGTCCGCTGTCATAAAATAGTCACAAAATTCACGAAAAGCTGCGATCTTGCTAATTTAGCTCTGTCGCCCTTAAGCGGACATAAGTCCTGTTTTGAGTCCGCTAAACCCGTTAAATTTGCTCATTAAGCGAGGCAAAAGAGATTAATCGTGTCTTTTTTGCTATTGTGATCTTCCAACATAAACAACTGCTGGGTGTGAACTTTAGTGACACGAACTATTATAGCCATAGCTGGCGCATCTGCGTCTGGTAAGTCTCTTTTTAGTCAAACGATCTACAACGAATTAGTGAATGAGCTTGCCTCAGGCACTATCGCGGTAATCGAAGAGGACGCCTATTATAAAGATCAATCGCATTTACCTATAGAGCATCGTACTCAAACGAATTATGATCATCCTGATGCGTTTGAACACGAGTTGTTACGCGAGCATTTAACTAAGCTTCGCCTAGGTGAATCCGTAGAGGTTCCTACCTACGATTACGGACAGCATACACGTAGTGATAAAACCCGAATAGTAAACCCTGCTAAGATACTAATCGTCGAGGGTATATTACTACTGAGCGATCCTGCATTAAGTGAAGAGTTTGATATCAAGGTGTTCATTGATACACCTTTGGATATTTGTTTGCTGCGTCGCATGCAAAGAGATATAGAGCACAGAGGAAGAAGTCTGTCATCTGTGGTAGAACAATATCAGGCGACGGTAAGACCGATGTTTTATCAGTTTATCGAGCCATCCAAGCATAATGCCGACTTGGTTGTGACCCGTGGCGGTATGAATCGCGTTGCGATTGATATTATTAAAAGTAAAATAAAATATTTGCTACAAGAATAACGGGAAATTGGCATGACAACAATTATGAGCTTAGTGGGCATGATGATGCTCCTAGGCGTAGCATTTGCGTGTTCGACAAATCGCAGTGCTATTAATAAGCGTACCGTAGGCGTTGCATTTTTACTGCAAGTCCTTATTGGTGGCTTTGTACTCTTTATTGAAGCGGGTAAAAATGTATTAGCTTCAATGTCTAGCGCGGTTGCCAAAGTGATTAGCTATGCTAATGACGGTATCGGTTTCTTGTTCGGGCCATTAGCCAAACAAGACTCGCTAGGGTTTATCTTTGCGATTCAGGTATTACCAGTGATCGTGTTCTTCTCAGCGCTCGTTGCTGTGTTGTATCACCTTGGTATTATGAACTGGATCATTAAAATTTTGGGTGGTGGCTTGCAAAAGTTACTACAAACGTCACGACCAGAGTCGCTTTCAGCTACGGCAAATATTTTTGTCGGCCAAACGGAAGCCCCTTTGATCGTAAAACCGTTTATTCCAAAAATGACGCAATCAGAGTTGTTTGCAGTTATGGTGGGCGGTTTGGCGACGGTGGCAGGCTCTGTTATGGCGGGCTATGTGGCGATTGGTGTTGAGCTTAAATACCTCATTGCCGCGAGCTTTATGGCAGCTCCTGGTGGTTTCTTAATGGCAAAAATGATTGTACCAGAAACCGAGAAGCCACACGAAAACCTATCTGATGTAGATAGTGGTGATGATAAACCAGTAAACGTAATTGATGCGGCAGCATCTGGTGCATCAAGCGGTATGCACTTGGCACTGAACGTAGGTGCAATGCTACTTGCGTTTGTGGCACTTATTGCGCTACTAAACGGTTTACTAGGCAGTATTGGTGGAATTTTTGATTACCCAACACTGACGCTACAAGAAATTTTAGGCTACGTCTTTGCCCCTGTTGCTTGGCTACTTGGGGTACCTTGGTCGGAAGCCGTGACGGCTGGTAGTTTTATCGGCCAAAAATTGGTAGTTAACGAGTTTGTTGCCTACCTAGATTATATGAATTATCGCGATACGTTGAGCACGCACACTCAAGCGATTGTCACATTTGCTTTATGTGGATTTGCTAACTTATCGTCGATTGCCATCTTACTAGGCGGACTTGGTGGTATGGCCCCAAGTCGTAGAAAGGATATCGCTCGCCTAGGGCTCAGAGCAGTGTTAGCAGGGTCTATGGCTAACCTCATGAGTGCAGCAATTGCAGGTTTCTTCCTCTCGCTAGCTTAGAAACTTATTGAGATAAGCCGCAGTTGCAAAACAATTGGTTGGTTGCTTTAAGGGGTTAAAGTGACCACACTAACTTGAACGATACTTCACCAAAGGGCCTTTTAGGCCCTTTTATCGTTTCTGAGAAACGCTTTTTTGACAGCACCATGTTGAGGGGCCGTCACTTCTCACCTACAGCTCCTTCATCGCTTTTGGTGGGAATATCTTTTCTTGTAACCCAGTTACTAAACTGACCCCAAGCAAAACTAAAATACTGCCAAGGATTGTGTTAGCACCGATTTGCTCTTGTAAAAAGAGATGCCCCCATAAAATCCCAAACACAGGAATTAAAAAGGTAACAGATAAAGCAGACGCCGCGCCGAGATCTTCGACTAACTTAAAATAGAGAATATAGGCAACGCCCGTACATAATATGCCAAGTCCAACCACCGCACTTATCACCGTAGAGTCAGGCGTTTCTCTCATTGGCATAAACCAAATAAAAGGCAATACCAATAGCGCAGAGCCCCATAAGTTCCCATGGGCATGATTGAATGCGCTCATTTTTGGTGCCGTTTTGGTGTAATGAGAGGCCACCGCATAGCTCAGAGTCGCACACAGGGTTGCAATAATAGGTAACCATGCACCCTCGTCCAATACAGTGCTATCCAACCCGACTAGTGTGATAACACCTGCAATCCCAAATCCACATCCTAGCCACACCGACTTTTGAGTCGGCACTTTTAACCAAAACACACTGATTAACACCCCCCAAAATGGTGCGGTTGAATTTAAAATTGAGAGCATAGAAGCATCAAGCGTTTGCACGGCATAAGCGAATAACATAAAAGGTAACACTGAGTTAAACAGTCCGAGGATTAAAAAGTGCTTTTTGTACTGCCAAAAATGTAAATTACGCTTTAGTACTAAAGCAACCGCGGCGAGCGTTAACGCACCAAATAAGACTCGAAATTCAATGAGTACAGCAGGACCAAGGACACCGGCAGCCACCTTCATAAATAAAAATGAGCCACCCCAAATTGCGGCAAGTAACACTAAACCAAGAAACCCTTTCACTCCATACTCCAAGGTTAATATTAATGGAGCTTTACCTTACGCCGATATATAAATACAGCACAAGCCATTTTTGGTACTGTCATTAGGATGTGTTTAACTTTCTTTGAGAAAGAGGGAAAGGCTAAAACTTAAGGTATAGAATGAGACTCGCTTTTTACGCAATGATAGTCGCTTTGCTTATCCTCACCGGATGTAGCAAAAGGCAAACTCTAGAGCCAACAGAGCAAATACAATTGACTCAGTTGCCAGTCAGCCTCGCCCAACTTTCAAATGACGCGGCGCTAACCTTATTACTCATTGACGATCATTTGCTACAAGTATGGGATAACCAAAGCCAACAGTTGATTAAACAAATTGAAGGAAGTAAATACCAACTTACTTTTCGCGATGCTTTAATAGCGCCGAGCAAGCGCAGTATTCTCAGTATTTCAGACACCCAACTTAACATCTGGCAATTACACTCAAACGAAGTTGTCAGTTATCCATTACCTGAACTTGACTCATTCATTCGCGTTACCAAGGCTCTGTGGTCCAGTGACGAGCAGTTTATCGCCCTTGGCTACAATGACGGCTGCATACTACTTTTGAGTTTAGATGAGCAGATCATCACCAGAATAAACCTTCATGAAAGTAGCATTACACATTTGATTTTTAACCGGAGTTTGACCTCGCTCTACTCGGCCTCTTTAGACGGTCACGCTAAAAGGTTTGAGTTAACTAGTAAAGAAGTCACTGTAGATTATGAGCTGCCTCATCGTATTACCAGTTTGGCATTATCGCAAAATGAAAACTGGCTGTTCGTATCAGACGCCCTGCAAGACCAAAAATTCATTGATACGCGCACAGGTCAAGCAGTGTTATCTCTATCCTATCCTCAGCGCTTCAAGTTTTTTCGTAGTGCGCAATTCGTCGCTGACGACAAATTTCTGCTAACCACCTCTTCCAAGGAATATATATCGTTATGGGAATTAACGTCGGGAAAAGAAATTGTCAGTTGGCCAATTGCACAACTGAATTTGGGCAGCACCGTTTATGATGTACACATCTCCGATAGCAATATGCTCACGACGATAAGTTCAGATGGAGTACTAGAAAAGTGGGCCTTAACACCTATATTGTTTGATTATTAGAGACAAAAAAAGGTAGCATTCATCGATATTAAAAATATAATAAATACATCTATGGATCACGCAAATTTTGACAATCAATCGCACTGTTTAAATTGTCACACTCAACTTGTTGGCGAGTACTGCTCAGGTTGCGGACAGAAAAAAGCCTCAAGACTGACCTTTAAACACTTACGCATTTTGCTTCAAAGCGCACTGCTTGAACTCGAATCCCCTTTTTTTAAGTTGCTTTTTGGATTATTACTTAGACCTTTTAAGACTATTCTTGGATATTTGAATGGGCAGAGAAGCCGCTTTGGTAATCCCTTCAAGTTTAGTTTTATTCTACTCACCGTGATCGTGCTTGCCTCGCATCTACTTGAAATCAGTTTCATATCCAGCAGTCAACTTTTGGAATCGAAAGATCAGCTCAAATGGCAATCTGAAATCGCACTTTATGAGGCAACTCATGTTTATCGCGTCTTTATCCTGGCATTTTTACTCGGATTAGCCTCTAAGCTAGTGTATCGCTCTGTGCCCTACACAATGCTGGAGTACGCTATAGGACACCTACTCATTCTAACCTTAAGCGTCCTGCTATTCTCAATTCCACTACTGCTTGGTATCTTCGGCGAGCAGCTTTACGCAATTTTTTCGCTCTTATTTTCTGGTTTGTACAGCATAATACTTAACTATAAAATGGCGGAACATGAGTTGGTAAAGTGGAGAAATTGGGGTAAGGCAGTCCTAGCCTATGCAATAGGCTCGTCACTATTTTCTTTTATTCTCACATTTTTATTTGGGGTATACAGTGGTTTTACTCACAAAATTTGATCTGTATGTGAGTTATTTAGCTAGGGCTAGACAAGCCTGAGTTTGTCTAGCCCTAGCCATTAATGTTACTGTTTTAGCTGTGCTTTTGCAGCCTCAACCTTTTCAAAATCAAGACCTAATTCGTTAACTGCTTCTTTGATCAATGCAGGGTTTTGCATTACCAAGCCCATCAACTGTTGAAGCTTTTCGGGTGGAATTCCTAGTTGCTGAATAGTCGCCATCGCCATCATTGGATTTTCAGTCAGCTGGGTAAATACCGCTTGGATCTGTTCATCCGAAATATTGTGCTCTTTAAGTAATGCAATGATTGGGTTCATCTTGTTTCCTAACTATTTTTTACTAATCGTGCGGCGTAAAAACCGTCAAATTCTGAATTTACTCCTGGAAGTAAACGTAGTGAGTCTTCTAACTGCCAATTGGGGTTATTTGCCAAAAAGCGTTCAACCTGCTGCTCATTTTCAGAAGGAAGAATTGAACAAGTTGCATACACCAGTTTGCCGCCCACCTTACACATTTGACTGTAACGCGCTAGAATATCGGTTTGCAAAGCAATAAGTGTGTCTAAATTTTGCGAATTCAAGTGCCACTTTGCATCAGGATTACGCTTTAATACACCAAGACCTGAGCACGGCACATCCAATAGCACGCGATCAAACTTCTCCTTTTGCCGCTTAATAGTTTTATTGTTTTGAATAACGCGCGTTTCAGCAACATGCACACCAGCACGTTTCGCTCGTTGTTTCAGCGTTTCAAGCTTATGTTCATGGATGTCCATAGACAACAAGCGACCTTTATTCTCCATTAGCGCCGCTATATGCAAACTCTTACCACCAGCGCCTGCACAAGCATCAACCACTTTATGACCGGGCTGTATTTCCAAAAAAGGCACGATTTGCTGAGAACCTGCATCTTGCATTTCAAACCAACCCGCCTGAAATGCTTGAGAGCGGAACAGATGGCTATTGGACTCAACTTTTAGCGCGACATGAGAATCAAGCGCCACGTGTGAAACCTTGATCCCTTCTTTTGCCAGAGAATCTGTTACTGTCGCAATATCGCTTTTTAGGCTATTGACTCGCAAATATTGTTGAGCACTTTGATTTAGCGCGGATGCAACCGCTGGCCACTGCTCACCCAGTTGCTCATTCGCAATCTCGTTTAACCAATCTGGTAAAGATAAGCGAACAGCTTGAGGCGCCTGCTCGATTAAACTTTGTAGCTTTTCCAGATTATAACACTCAGTATCCACCCACTCAGGTAGCGGCTGCGCTGTAACAACTTGGCAAGTTAGCCAATAGCCAAAGCCATCTAGCGGCATTTCTTCATGCTCAAGTAGGTAAGCCAGTAACCGTTTAAAGCGAAAGATATGGTAATAGTTACTCACCACATACTGCCTTTCATCAAGGCTCCACTGAGGGTTGTTCTGTAGTAATTGAGTTAATGCTTTATCGGCATGAAGAGAAGTATCTAGCACATGTTCAATGCACTCAGACAGAGTTTGGACTAACGAGCGAGTTACAGACACGATATGGTCTCGATTATTGCTAAAACACTATTTTAGCGCGCATACCAAGGGGCTTCAATTGGAGTTTATGATATTAGCTGAAATTAAGGTAATGAATCGAAGTACACAACAATATGCGACTTCGATTCATTTTTACATTATTACAGCGAGTCGATTATCGGCTTAAATATCCAATACGGTTGAGCTCATCAGCTCGGTGACGCAATGGGTCCTGAATACGGCAGATCCCCTGCCCTTGTTCAATAAACTTAGCGAGCGTCTCGTTTCCTTGATAGCCACCAGAATCATTACAAGAGTCTGGTAGTAGTCTTGTTTTTAACTCCTGAGGGTCAAAGGTGCTCACACCCATTTCAGTAGCAAGCTTTACCTGCTCATTTATCGCGTATGATGTTGCAACTGGTGTTGTCCAAGAGGAGCCATACAAAGCTTGCTCTACACCATAGCGCATACCAAGCACATCAGGTTCCATTTTAGGCGTACTATTTTTTGCCGTGCTGTCGTATGGGTCATAGCCGACATTAATATACAAATCTATGCTTTCATTGCCCACAAAACTGTCTGGCTGCTCTATATAAACCTGTTGCCACTCAGATTTTCCAAATGGCTGAATTGTCGTGTTTTTTGCTGAAGTTGAATACTGATAAACCCGAATTCGATTGCTAAATTGCATGAGATCCAAGTCATCATTGCTTGTCACAGCATCAATGTTACCAGCATGAAATGCAAGCGCGCTGGGTGAGCTAAATATTGCCTCATAAACAGGCTTCAAAGCATATAAAAACTCTGTAGCTTTTGCGTTATTCAGCTCTCCCGAACACGCATTCTGCTCCCATGCGATATACACATCTTGTAGCGTAAAGCCGCCCGAATAGTTAATAAATTCAACTTCGTTCGCTTCAATAATATCAGCAGTTAACGAGCTTGCTGCACTGGTCATGAAACGAGAAAATTCACTGACATCTTGCGCACAGAGCGCGTTTTTATGCTGAATAAAAGGTGAGAAAGACTCAGTATCAATAGCAACAAACTCTGCCTCAGGGTTATGCTGAGCAAGATAACCAAATACCTTAGTGCCGTGACTATTAAAATTACGCTTCGTGACTCTATCTGCTTTATCAGCAGGCACTACTGCCCTATATTTAATAGCGAGATCAGATAACCACGCGGCGGGTAGAAATGCAGGCTGCGGAGAGTCAAATTTTTCATTCGTAAAGGTAAACTGATTGACCTCTGTTAATAGTTTAACTCCCAGCTTTGAAAGGTTTACCTCTGGATTATCCGCGATAAAAGTTTTGGATTGAGGGTCATATTTAAACGCAGCCTTAACTCGAGAGCGGTATCTAAGCGCCGTATGAAAGTCCATTCCATAATCTAAAACTAGCAATGTTTGCGATGATTTTGTCCGAGATTGATCAAACACACCATCATTAAACTTTACATTAACGATATCGCACATTTCATGGGTCGCTGTCGTATCTGTACAGTTTATGCCTTGCGAGGTCATTACTTCGATTGCATCTGCGACGTACTGTTTGCCCTGCTGTTCAATTGCGTCCATAAACACACTGGGATCGGGCTCAACTATAACTGGATCTGGTGGCGGTTTAATTGGATCCGGTATAGGATCATTTGAATCACTCCCTCCACCGCAACCAGAAATAAATAACAAAGACGAAACGGCAAATAAAGTACCTGTTATTTTAACCATAAAACCTATCCTTAGAATGGTGCTCGATACATTATATTTTGCCTACTAAGCAAAATATTCAACCATAACAAATTAACAAAAATTTTCTTAGAGACTATATCATGGATTGTCAAACAGGCACTATAACGTAACAAATTAGTACAAAGTCCTAATTAGCTACTCAGGACGGGAGCGAACTGTAAATTGACGAGTATTGGGCTTTTATGATCTGATTGAGCATCGCAATTTTTTAGGTCGTTACAATGAGCATCATTGCACATTTAGGCTGGATTGAAGACCCTAGAACTGATGTTAATATTAAAGAACCTGATGTAATGGTCTTGTCAACATATTAACTTTGATTGCCATATTTAGTGGCGCTGACGGATGGAAATCAATTCAAAAGTTTGGTGAGCTGCAACTGGATTGGCTAAGGCATCATTGTTCCTTTGAAAATGACATTCCAAAACGTCATTGTGTTGCTAATATAATCAGAGCATTAGATGCAGATACTTTACTCGAGGCACTGTTAAAATGGATTAATTCTCGTCGAGAAGCACCTCAAAAGCCACACATAGCAATTGATAGATGCTTCGAGGATGCTGGAAAGACAATGTGTACAATGCGCTAAATGTGGTTAGTGCATTTGATGTTGATAATGGGCTAGCCTTATTTCAACAAGTTGCGCAACATCAAGGTAAAAAGACCGTTTAGCTGCGAAACGAAGAAGAACAGATTGGAAAGGTGATTTTAGGACGGAGTTACTCTTTGGTTAATCTGTGAGCAAAAGGGAATCCCATCCTAGCACCTTAGCCACAACGAAGTTACATATAAAAAACAACAAAATGTACATCAATAAAAACTCAATTAAGCGAAACAAAGAACAAATTTGGGAATTTTTTCAAAAACTTGAAAAACACAACATACAGTTTTTTAAATATTAAAAACTATAAAAAAACCAAAAACCATCAAAAAACAATTAATAAAAACAAAAAATTAAATAAATAACAATAAAATTTCAGTAGTAATAAGACGGGGTGTTTTTAAAAAATAAATAGAACTAAAAGTAATACAAGGTGAGTTTTAGGAAAAAATAAATCTATTAAGAATAGAGGCGGGAAACCCGCCAACACTATCTAGTTAACAGCCAACCAAGGGCCAGAGCCATCGGCAGCAGGTATATTGCCTTTAGTCCACCACTTGGCTTCGTAGATCACACCATTGTAGCTCGCTCTATCACCTTTTAAGTAAACCTTGTCGGCATCCCAAGCGGGTACACCGTCAACAGGCGGTTCGGTAGGATTGGTTGGTAAATCATCGACAACTCGTACTTCAGGCCAGCTTGCGTGTGATTGATAAAAGTTTGTCACGCATTTCTCGTAGTCTCCTGGTACAAGCGCTGAATAAGCCGTTTGATACCCCACGAGTTTACACTCAAATGAATATCCTCCGGGGCGATCTGCATAGTAAGCCCAATCACCTTCCCAGTTGGTGTAGAGGACATCAGTTGCGCCGTCAAGATTTAAGCTTCCGTATGGTGTTTGCTGCCAACAGGTGTTTTCTTCATCGGCTTCAATCGTGATGTTGTAATAATGCGAAAGCCCTTCCCAATAACGAATGCGGTTAACGGGCTGGCCCTTGTCTTTATTTTGCGCGCCACACTCAATACCGCCATTGATAATATTAATCGTGGTACCAAAGCCATAACCAATCCCCGCCTCACTTTCACGCAAGGATGGCGTCCAAGTTCTATCAATAACGTGTAACATTGCAGGTTTTGGCGCTTGCGGCGTTAAGAAAAACCAAATTGCAGACGCTAAATTTAGCCAAGAGTCAGCCACTAAGCCCGGATTGTTTAATAACACCGTGGCATCACCGTTAAACATGACTTCACTGAACGCGCCGTAGTTGAAGTGATATGAAAGCTGCTTAGCGCCTCGGCCAAAATATCCTTGTCCCGCCCCACATGGCCAACGGCGGTTTTGCCAGTCATTTTGTCCACACCCGGTGGTATAACCAACTTGTCCTTCTGACCAACCCATTTCACGCACATGCACCAAAGCTTGTTGCCATTCTTCTAACCCGAGAGGGTTATCAGAAATGTTGTCTTTGGCAATATGCCCCCCTGTTTCTTGGGCAAAATGCGCAAAAGCAGTCACAATAGAGCGTTTACAAATTGCATCGGCATCTCGGCCATCAGTATAGTCGCCGCAAAATGCGGGAAACTTACCAATGGCACGTAAAAAACGCGTGTAGGTGTATTCAGGTGCCGCCATTTGCGTAAGAAATTGCCACTGGGTTTGACCAAATACCCGTTCAGCTCTTTTTACATTATCAGGGTTACTGGCAAGGCCCGGCGAAATTGCCTCTACAACTGTATTATCTCTTGTTTCCAGTGCTTTAGACCAAATAGCATACATAGGGTTGTTGGTTTTCGCGCTCTCGGCATTCTTCAATTCTATTCGAGAAACAATATAACCATTCGGGTTTTGTGGATCGGGCAGCGGACTCATGGCCATTACTTGACTTGCCGTTATGGCAAGCGAAACTGCAGTCGCTAGTTTTAGAGTATTCATACTTTTCCTTTACATGTTGTTGTTAATAATGAGACTCATCAATTCAACAATTATTAACAAAATGACATCGCTGTCAAATTTTGTTCACTTTTTATTCTTACAACATATGTAATAACATTTACTCAAATCGATGAACCTTAGCGTTTTTGGTACATAATCTAACGTGATATGCTAGGGCCTGTTTACCTTTGCTGTTTGATTTTTGTTCTCCTGAGTGTGTTTTGGTCGCGACGCTCGACTTGCCGCCTAGTAATCTAGGCAAAAGTTGAGCAACAATGAACAA